>JAHCJQ010000159.1 GCA_026126215.1 Alphaproteobacteria bacterium | reverse complement strand
CAGGTGGTCTTGCCGGCGCCATTCGGTCCGATCAGCGCGTGAATGGAATGCCGGCGGACCCTGAGATTGACGTCCTTGACGGCGACGAATCCCTTGAATTCCTTTGTCAGTCCCTGCGTCTCGAGAATGATCTCGCCAGCCATCCCTTTGACGTTTCCCTGTCGTGTTTCGTTTGTATTGTTGCCCCGCACATAATCATTTCCGCAGTGCGAACGCAAGGTCGATTGCGCGCCGGCAAGCACGCCCTGTAGCATCGCCGAAGGAGCCGCAGCCAGCCACGCAAAAGACCATGCAGAGATCGAGGGACCAGCATCCCAATGCCCATCTTCTGGGCATGCCGGGCTCGCGCCGGAGGCTTGCGACGCCGGCGCTGCTGCTCGATCTTGCGGCGCTCGAGCGCAACATCGGCCGTATGGCGGCGCATTGCGCCGGCCTCGGCCTGGGACTGCGGCCACATGGCAAGACCCACAAGAGTGGCGAAATAGCCAGAATGCAAATCGCGGCAGGCGCGAGCGGCATCTGTGCCGCGACCCTGGACGAAGCGGAGGCCTTCGTCGCGGCAGGCATTGCCGGCGTCCTGGTGACCTCGCCGCAATTCGGTCCCGGACGGGCGGAGCGGCTCGCCGGTCTTGCCCTGCAGGCCCGCGAGCCGATGGCGGTCGTCGATCACGTGGCGCAGATCGAGGCACTGGAGGCGGCGCTGAGGGCGGCGGGCGCGCCGCCGCTCAGGGTCCTGGTCGATATCGATCTCGGGATGCACCGGACCGGCGTGGCGACGCTCGAGGGCGCGATGTCTCTGGTGCGCCGGCTGCGCGCCAGTCCGGTGCTGGTCTATGCCGGACTCCAGGCCTATGCGGGCGATATGCAGCATGTGGCCGACCTGGAGGAGCGCCGCCGCCGGGCGGCGCCGCAGATGGCGTTTCTCCGGCGGCTCGTGGTGGCGCTCGGCGATGCTGGCATGAAGCCGCGCATCGTTTCGGGCGGCGGCACGGGCACCCATGCCATCGACCCGGCCTTCGGCATCTTTACCGAATTGCAGGCCGGCTCATACGTCTTCATGGATGTGGCATACAACAGGGTCCAGTTCGAGGCCGGCGCCAACCGGCCGCCTTTCGAGGCCTCGCTCTTCGTGCGCACCAGCGTGATCAGCGCCAATCATCCCGAACACGTGACGACCGACGCCGGATCGAAGCGTTTTGCGATGGACGGGCCGCCGCCGGAACCGGTCGGCCTTGCCGGACCGGGTGCCACTTACCGTTGCACCGGCGATGAGCATGGCCGGATCGTCTTCGGCCGCGCCGCGGACCGCCTGGCCCTCGGCGACCAGGTCGAGTGCCTCACGCCGCACTGCGACCCGACCGTCAACCTGTATGACTGGTATCACTGCGTGCGCGGCGACACCCTGGTCGATCTCTGGCCGATCTCTGCCCGCTAGCCTTGCCCCCGCCGGGCCTGTGCCTCGCGCGAGGCGATATAGAGGCCGGAGGCGATGATGATCCCCATGCCAAGCACCGCGATCCCGTCCGGCAGGTCGCCAAAGACCAGAAAGCCGAACAGCGTGACCCAGAGAAGCTGGCTGTAGCTGAACGGCGCCAGCACCGAGGCCGGCGCATGGGCGAGCGCCTTGATCAGCGCGAAGTGCCCGAAGGCCCCGAGGCAGCCCGTCGCCACCACCAGCGCGCCATGCCAGGCCGAGGCCGGTGTCACCCAGGCGAAGGGCAGCACCGCCGACATGACAATCGTGCCGACCAGGGCGGTGAAGAACAATGAGACGATCGCGTCCTCGTGCGCGGAGATCTTGCGGGTGAGGATCTGGTAGATCGAATAGCAGAGCGCCATCAGCAGGGGAAAGATCGCGCCGACCGTAAACGCTTCGGCGCCCGGGCGGATGATGACCAGCACGCCGAGAAAGCCGGCCGCGACCGCCGACCAGCGGCGGATGCCGACCTTCTCGCCGAGCAGCGGCACCGAGAAGGCCGTCACCAGGAACGGCGTGACGAAGCCGATGGCCGCCGCTTCCGCCAGCGGCAGGTACTGCAGGGCGGTAAAGAAGAAGAAACTCGCGCCGAGCAGCAGCAGCGAGCGCAGGATCTGGATACCGGGCCGGGACGTGCGCAGCAGGTCGAACCCCCGGCGCGGTGCCAGCAGGATCAGCATGACCAGCAGGTGCACCCCATAGCGGGCGAAGACCAGACCGGGGACGGGATAATGCTGGCCGAGATACTTGACGACGGTGTCGAGCATGGCGAACAGCGCGACCGCCAGCATCATGAGGAAGATGCCGCGCAGTGCCGACTGCCGGAAGACCACATCGCCGCTCATGCGGCCTGGACCAGGCGGCGGATCGCCCCGGCAAGCCGGTGGTAATCGTCGGCTTCGTTGTAGATCTGCGCCGAGATCCTGAGCCAGAGTGCGCCGGCCAGGGAGAATATCGGCGCGACGATACGCTGTTCCTCGACCAGCCGGTGGAACAGGGCGCGGGCCTGATCAATGCCCGCTTCGCCCGGCCAGGGCAGGCGGATGGTTGCCATCGCGGCGAGGTTCTGCGCCGGCGCGGCAAGCTCGGTCCGCCATTCGGCGGCGAGAAACTCCGCGGCGGCGTGCGCCAGGGCGCGGTTGCGGTCCATGAGGCGCTCTCCGCCGGCACGGCGCCAGAACCCGATTCCTTCCGGCGCCGCCAGCCAGCCCGAAAAATCGCGGGTGCCGGTCCAGTCGAACTCCAGCGGGAAGCCCTGGCCGTAGCCATGGGAGATGCCGGGCGGGTGCAGGCTGGCGCGCCGGGCCTCCGCCACGTACAGGGCGGCCGTGCCGCGCGGCGCGAAGGCCCATTTGTGCAGATTGCCGACATACCAGTCGGCGCCGAGTGCGGGGACATCGAGCGCCAGCAGGCCCGGCGCATGCGCGCCGTCGATCAGCACCGGCACGCCCCCGCCATGGCAGAGTTCGACCAGCCGGCGAACCGGCAGAATGGTGGCGGGGTGCGAACTCACATGATCGAAGACCGCGATCCGCACCCGCCCGTCGAGGGCGGCGCCCACCTGTTCCAGCAGCGCCTCGTCACCGGGATAGGGGACCGGCACCGGCAGCTCGACGTACTCGGCGCTGGCCCGGGCGGCGTGATGGCGCATCGTGTTGCGCACCGCGTTGTAGACATGGCTGGTGGCCAGCAGCTTCTCGCCCGGGCGGAGCGCCAGCGCGGCAATCACCGCGTTGGCGCCGGCAGTGGCGTTCTCGACCAGCGCCCAGTCTCCGGCCGAGCCACCAAGGAAGGCGGCGATCTCGCCGGCGGTCCGGCGCATCAGCCCCGGCAGCTCGAAGGCGAGAAAGCGCGTGGGATTGCTCTCGATCCGGCGCCGCCAGCGTACTTCCGCCGCCGCCACCTCGTTCGGCAGGGCCCCGAAGCTGCCCTGGTTGAGATGGGTGAAGCCGGGGTCCAGCGCGAAGTCCGCCAGAAGCCGGCGGCCGTATACGCCCTGCCCGCCGCTCACGCCCAGGCTTCTTCCAGAAGCGCGCGGTAATCCGCTTCGCTGGCCTGGCGCGGGTTGGTCAAATGGCAGTGATCGCGCAGCGCCGCAGCGGCGATGCCGGGCAGGACCTCCTGCGGAACGCCAAGCGCCTGCAGCCGCGTCGGCAGGCCGAGCCTTGCCACCAGATCCTCGATGAAGGCGGCGATGTCGGTGGCCTCGGCAAGTCCCATGGCGCGGCGCAGGCGGACATATTTGGCCTCGCCGGCTGCGGGCTGATTGAAGCGCAGGACCGCGGGCAGGAAGATGGCATTCAAGGTTCCGTGATGCAGACGGTGGCCGGGCAGGCCGCCGAGCGGATGGGACAGGGCATGGACGGCGCCAAGCCCCTTCTGGAAAGCCATGGCGCCTTCCATCGCGGCCATCATCATCTGCCAGCGGGCCTCGCGGTCCTGGCCATCGCGCACCGCGCGCTCGATATGGGCGATGGCCCGCTCGAGCCCGTCCAGGGCGATCGCCTCGGCCGGCGGATTGACGGCAGGCGCGAGGAAGGTCTCGATGCAATGCGCGATGGCATCCATGCCGGTGCCAGCGGTCAGGACTGGCGGCAGGCCGAGGGTGAGTTCGGGATCGCAGACCGCAAGCTTCGGCAGCAGGTTCGGGCTCAGCATGGCGAGCTTGCGCCCGTCGTCGAGCACGATCACCGCGCCGCGACCGACTTCGCTGCCGGTGCCGGCGGTGGTCGGAATGGCGACCAGCGGCGCGACATGTGAGGTAATTCGCGGGCTTCCGCCCAGCACCGCCATGTACTGTGAAAGCGGCTCCGGGTGATGGACGAGGACGCCCACCGCCTTCGCCAGGTCGATGGCCGAACCGCCGCCCAGCGCGATCAATCCGTCGCAGCCCTCGGCGCGGTAGAGCGCAAGCGCATCGCGGACGGCCCGCTCGGTCGGATTCTCCGGCGTGCCGTCATAGACCGCGACCGGCATGTTGCCGGGCAGTGCCGCCCGCACCCGCTCAAGCAGCCCCGCGGCGACCACGCCACGGTCGGTGACCACCAGGGGCCGGCCGATACCGAGCCGGGGAAGCTCCGACTCGAGGCAGCCCACGGCGCCGAAATCGAACTGGATGGTGGTGAGATAGGTTATCAGGGCCACGGCGTTTCTCCCTTTCGACAGCGCGGCATCATTCCATGGGCCGGCGGAGGCCCGCAATCGCCGCGCCGCGCATGGCTCTGTCGCGCCTGCGCAACATCGCATCCCCAATATTTCGTTAACTCACGGGTGGAGGTGCAGTTTTTCCTTGCAGCGCGTCGCGTATGGCTTATATAGCGAACGCAGACGCACCCGCACGTGCCTATGGCCCTTGGTGGTTATGCAACGACGTTAGGCGTCCTTTTTGGAAGTTCCGGTCGTATACCGGTTGCCGAGAGGGAACTACGATGTTGGCTCTACCTGGCCGGAAGGCCAATGCGGTCGC
>JAHCJQ010000158.1 GCA_026126215.1 Alphaproteobacteria bacterium | reverse complement strand
CCGACGCCGGTTGCCGCGCCGACACGCAGGCGGCCCTGCTCGTCCTTGCAGGCATTGGGATGCAGTCGCGCCTTCTCGATGTCCTTGACGGTAACGAGGCCGATGCAGCGGTATTCGTCATCCACCACCAGCAGCTTCTCGATGCGGTGCTTGTGCAGCAGGCGCTTCGCTTCCTCCTGGTTTACCCCCTCGCGCACGGTGACCAGGCCCTCGTGCGTCATCAGCTCCCGCACCGGCTGTTGCAGGTTCGAGGCAAAACGCACGTCGCGATGCGTGAGGATGCCGACCAAGCGCCCGCTCGCCGGCTCCGTCACCGGGATGCCGCTGATGCGGTTGGCCTGCATCAGCGCCAGCGCCTCCGCCAGGGTGCTGTCCGGGCCGATGGTCACCGGATTGACCACCATGCCGGACTCGAACTTCTTGACCGCGCGCACCTCGTTCGCCTGCGCCTCGATATCGAAGTTCTTGTGAATCACCGCCATGCCGCCCGCCTGCGCCATGGCGATGGCCATGCTGTGCTCGGAGACCGTGTCCATGGCGGACGAGACGAGCGGGATGCCAAGCTCGATGCTCTTGGTCAGGCGGGTCCTGGTATCGACCTCGGCCGGCATGACCTCCGATCCGGCGGGGACGAGGAGGATGTCATCGAACGTGAGCGCCTCGGCGATCTTCATGGGCATACCTTGGGTTCCGCAGGGTTATCGGCTTCCGGCCGGCCCGGACCCCATGCCCGGCCAGCCTCAGTGTTTCGCTCGCGGCGCATCGCGCCCGGCCTCGGCCTCCGCCTCGGCGGCGAAATCGCCGCCCGGCGCGCCTTCGCGCATGAGGGCCGGATAGTTCCGGCGGAAATTCTCGCGGATGGCCCGGAAGGGCAGGTCGGCGAACGTGCCGCGCTCGGCCACGTATTCCATGTGCCGGCGATTGTCCGCATCGAATGGATGGAAGATGGAATCGCTGCGCCCGTCGAATTCCAGCGGCCGCACGCGAAAGCGCTCGCACAGTCCGATGTTGAAGGCCGGCGTCGCCTTGACCCAGCGCCCCTCGAGAAACAGCTCGGTATAGCCGTGATAGTAGAAGATGTCGGTGCCGCCCATCAGCCGCCGCAGCCGCTCGGTCGCCAGGTGGTTGCGCACATCGGCGAATCCAAGCCTGGCCGGAATGCCGGACGCCCGGGCCACGGCAGCGAGCAGTGCCGCCTTGGTGATGCAGAAGCCGCGCCCGCGCGCGAGACAGCGCGAGGCGCGGAATCCGACCTCGCTCAGCTCCACGTCGTAGGGATCGTAGACGATGCCGTCGCGCACAGCGTAATAAAGCGCGACCGCCTTCCCCGTCGCGTCGTCCTGCCCGGCTACGGTCCGGGCCGCGAAGTCCCGCACGCCAGCCGCATCGCTGTCGATGAATTGGGTAGCGCCCAGGCATTCGCCCGGCGCGGGGTCCGGGGCCGGCTCACTCTCGGTCATGGGACGTCCTTGATGGCGCGGGAGAATAGGCGAGCGGAACCGGCCGATCAAGCCGGGATTGCCAGGGCCGAGCGGACCGCGCCGGACTGTGATGGCCGGCACTGTCCCCGACGGGCGGAACGGCTAGGCTTCATACACCAGACAGGCGCCAGTTCCTCTGGCCCTTTGTTCGGTTTTCTGGTTGCAGGCTTTTCCGGCTGAGTACAAGCCTTAACGGACCCCGGTCTCCTCCCTGCCGGGGTCTTTTTCTTTTCTGCCTCCAGAACCCGCAGCAAAGTTAGCCGTCCGGACAACCGACTCGTGGCAATCTTTCCGTTTCGGATGAGGGAGAAGGAAAGATGCAGTTCGTCGTCACGCCTGTCGTAGTCGCCCTGATGGGCCTGATCCTGCTGGGACTTTCCTGGCGGGTCGTCGATCTGCGCCGCCGCCACCGGATCAATCTCGGCGATGGCGGCCGGCCGGACCTTGAGCGGGCAATCAGGGTGCATGGCAACTTCGTCGAATATGTCCCGCTCGCTCTGCTGCTGCTTCTGGTGCTGGAGGCGGGCGGCGAGATGCCGCGCTGGCTGCTCGCCGCACTGGGCGGGTTGCTGGTGGTTGGCCGTCTGCTCCATGCCCAGGGCCTCGCCAGCCGGCCGGGTGCGTCCTTCGGGCGCTTTGCCGGAACGCTCGCCACCTGGGTGACGATCCTCCTTGCCTCGGCGCTCAATCTCTATGGTGCGATTTTCTGAATGCCATCGGCGGGAAAGCGCGCCGCCCAGGGCTCCGGCGCGATGCGCAGGGCATTCGCATGGAAGGCAACCATGTGATAGAAGCCTGTCAGCGCCACGATCTCGATGACCTGCGCCGGCGAGAAATGCCGCGCCAGTTCGCTATGGACCTCGTCGCTCCAGCCCGCTTCATCGCATAGTCCATCGACGGCCGCGATCAGGGCCTGCTCGGCGGCGCTCCAGATGCCCGGGCGAACCTGCAGTTTGCAGGTGGCGGCGATCTCCGCCGCCCCGAAACCGGCTCGCGCGGCGAAGAATGCCACGTGGACGCCCCATTCATACTCGCAACGGAGCCGCGCCGTGGTGCGGTGGATCACGATCTCCCGCTCGCGGAGGCTGAGGCTGCCGCGATCGAGCAGGCTGCCGGCGCGTAACCGCGCCAGGACGCGGGGGTTGTGGGCAATGGTCAGGAACAGGGCGAGCGGCTCCCGCCCGGGCGGCATGATGCCCGAGAGGATTTCGCTCAACTCTGCTCCAAGAGGCGGGACGAGCCGCGCGATGCGGGCTTCGGCCATGGCATTCCCCTTTTACAGCCTGTCTGCAATTGCTACTATTTTCATAGCGATGCAATGTTATCGCTACTGTTTTCGTAGCGCAAGAGGTATGGCATGACCACCCAGCCTGCCCGGCCTCGCCCCGGACGGCCCGTGCGCGGATCGACGAGCGGCAGGCCGCTGATGGCAGCCCTCGATCTGTTCGGCCGGCGCTGGAGTCTGCGCGTGCTCTGGGAACTGCGGGCCGGCCCGCTGACCTCGCGTGGCCTGCGCGAGGCCTGCGGAGGGATCAGTCCGGGCGTACTGCAGCAGCGCCTGGACGAACTGCGCGAGGCTGGACTGGTCGAACTGCCGGGCAGGCAGGGTTATGCGCTGACGCCGCTCGGACGCGAGCTGGAAAGCGCCCTGCGGCCGCTCATCGCCTGGGCCGACCGCTGGGCACAGGCTAACCCTTGAATCCGATGGCGACGACGTAGGCTTCCGCCGAATCCTTGCGGCTGGCATCCGGCTTGGCATGGCGCACGGCGGCGAAATGCTGCTTCATGCGAAGGAGCAGTTCATTCTCCGTGCCCCCCTTCAGTACCTTGGCGACGAAGGCACCACCGGGCTTCAGGACGCCGAGCGCGAAGTCGAGCGCCAGTTCGCAGAGCAGCATGATGCGGATATGATCCGTCTGGCGATGGCCGGTCGCCGGCTGCGCCATGTCGGAAAGGACAAGATCGACCGGCCCGTCGAGGCGTGCCCTGACGATTTCGTCCGCTCCCTCGGCGGTGAAGTCGAGCTGCATCACTTCGGCACCCGCCAGGGGTTCCATTTCGTTGATATCCACCGCCAGCACCCGGCCGCCGGGCCCGGTCCGTTCGATCGCCACCTGCGTCCAGCCGCCCGGCGCGGCGCCCAGATCGACGACGCGGCCGCCGCGCGGGATCAGCCGGTAGCGGTCGTCCATCTGCTCAAGCTTCCAGGCCGCGCGCGAACGGTAGCCCTGATGGCGTGCGGCCGCGACGTAGGGGTCGTTGAGCTGGCGCTCCAGCCAGCGCTGCGAGGACGGGGTGCGGCTGCGCGCGGTGCGCAACCGCTCGCGGAGCTGCCGGCCCGGAGGCGGTCGGCCGGCGCGGCTCATGGCGCGGCGCGGCGCCCGTCCGGATGCCTGCCGGGGCGGCTGTCCGCGATCAGGCCGTTGAGAATACCCTCGCGCACGCCGCGATCGGCGATGCGCAGCCGCTCCGTCGGCCAGGTTCGCCCGATCGCCTCAAGGATGGCGCAACCGGCAATGACCAGGTCCGCCCGCTCGCGCCCGACGCAGGGATGGCGCGCGCGCGCCTCGAAATCGAGGTCGCGAAGCGCTCGGATCGAGGCCTGCACGTCGGCGAAGCTGATCCAGAGGCCATCGACGCGAAGCCTGTCGTAGCGGCGCAGTCCGAGATGCACGCCGGCGAGCGTTGTCACCGTGCCCGAGGTGCCGAGCATCTGCGTCGGCGCGGCGAGGATCTGTGCCGAAATGCCGTGCGCGGCATCGAAAGGCGCGAGCAGCCGGCGCACCTCCCCCACCATGCCCTCGTAGGTCGCCTCGTCGATCTCCACACCGCCCCACTGCTCCGCCAGGGTGACCACGCCGCAGGGCAGCGACACCCAGGCGATGAGAATCGGCTCGGCGCCGCGTCCGAGCCCGAGAAACATCAGCTCGGTCGAACCGCCACCGATATCGAAGACCAGCGCATGGGCATGGGCGGGGTCGATCAGCGGCAGGCAGCCGGCGACGGCGAGCCTTGCCTCCTCGGCGGTGGTGATGACCTCGAGCCGGATGCCGGTCTCCGCCGCCACGCGATCGAGAAAATCGGCGCCGTTCATGGCGCGGCGGCAGGCCTCGGTGGCCACCGCGCGGAAGCGGGTCACGGAGCGCCGGCGCATCTTGTCGGCACAGATCCGCAGCGCCTCGACGGTGCGCTCGACCGCCGCCTCGGAAAGCTGGCCGGTGCGCCCGACCCCCTCGCCCAGGCGGACGATGCGGGAGAAAGCGTCGATGACGCGGAAGCCCGGCCCCTGGGGGCGGGCGATCAAAAGGCGGCAATTGTTGGTGCCGACATCGAGCGCGCCGAAGACGGGGCGCTCGGGCGCCGGCCAGCCTTCGCCATTGTCCCGGCCGCCATCCCGCGCAGCGCCCATGGGCATGCGCGGCGGCGGCCCCCGCTCGGGATCGTTCACTCGCACGCTGTAATCCTCCCGTCCCCCGCCGTCGCCACCGGGGCGGCGCCGTCGCGGGCGGACGTTGTCGCGCCCACTCTAGCAACTTCGCGCCCGCCATGACAGCGCCGCGGC
>JAHCJQ010000157.1 GCA_026126215.1 Alphaproteobacteria bacterium | reverse complement strand
GTGCTGACCACGGGCCAGTTCACGATCCCGCTGATGATCCGCTTCGGCTACCAGCCGCGCTTCGCCGGAGCGGTCGAGGCCACGGCCAGCATGGGCGGGCAGATCATGCCGCCGGTCATGGGCGCGGTCGCCTTCATCATGGCCGAAACGCTGGGTGTGCCCTATTCGGAGATCGCGCTCGCGGCGCTGCTGCCGGCTATCCTCTACTACGTTTCCGCCTTCTGGATGGTGCACCTGGAGGCAAGCCGCGCCGATCTCAAGGGCATGCCGAAGTCGGAATGCCCAAACGCGCTCCGCGCCCTGGCCGAACGCTGGCACCTTGCGCTGCCGCTCGCCGCCCTCGTCTACCTCCTGTTCACAGGTTTCACGCCGCTTTTCGCCGGCACCATCGGCCTTGCGTTGACCGCCCTGCTGATTTTCGGTTCGGGATTGGCGCGCGGGCTTTCGCCTGGCCTCCTGCGCATCGGCTTCTGGATCGTGCTCGGGCTCGTCGCCGCGGCCCTGCATCGCTTCGGCGGGCTGCGCATCGAATCGCTGGCGCTGGCGCTGGTCGCGCTGGTGGTGGCGCTCGCCGCGCTGAGCCGCGAGGGCCGGCGCACACAGCATCTGATGCTGCAGGCGATGGCAGACGCGGCACGGAGCGCGCTCGGCGTCGGCATCGCCTGCGCGCTGGTCGGCATCCTCATCGGCATCACCACATTGACCGGCCTCGCCTCCGATCTCACGCGCATGATCATCTCGGTGGCGGGCGACAATCTGCTGCTGGCGCTGGTCATGACCATGCTTGCCTGCCTCGTGCTCGGTACCGGCCTGCCCACGATCCCCAATTACATCATCACCTCGGCCATGGCGGCGCCGGCGCTGCTGGAGATGGGCGTGCCGCTCATCGTCAGCCACATGTTCGTCTTCTATTTCGGCATCATGGCCGACCTGACGCCGCCGGTGGCGCTGGCCGCGCTCGCCGCCTCCTCGATCGCGCGCGAGCGGCACATGCGCATAGCGCTTACCGCGACCAAGATCGGCGTCGCCGGATATGTCGTCCCCTTCATGGCGGTCTATGCCCCGGCGCTTATGCTGCAGGGCGGGACGTGGTACGATATAATTTACGTCCTCGTGAAGGCCCTGATCTCCATCGGCCTCTGGGGCGCGGCGGCGACGGGTTGGGCGCTCGGACCCCTGAACTGGCCAGAGCGTGCCTTCGCGACGGCTGCCGCCTTCCTGCTGGTGGTGGCGGCGCCGGTCACGGACCAAGCCGGGTTCGCCATGACCGTCCTTTTCCTTGCCTGGCACGGATGGCGGACCCGCCAGCGAAGGTGAGGAAGCAATGAGTTCTCTCTGTCTTTCCGCGGGCGCCATGGTGGTAAGCCTGTCCTGGCAGGCCTTCACCATTTCCTGGACGCACAGCGTCGAGCAGGTCGAGTGGCAGGAGGATTACCGCGTCGCCGGCCGCCATCTCGAACTTTCGGCAGCCCGCATCAAGGGCAGCGGCGCGGGCATGGACGTGCCGCCCGGCGCGGTGCATGCGGCGGGAATGTATCACTACTGGCCGAAACGCCCGCCGATCGAGAGCCTCAACCTGGCCCGGAGCGAGGGGAGGAAGGATTACGGCATCTGCTGGGAACTGGGCTGCATGACGCTATCGAGCCTGCTGCCTGGCGCACCGAAGGACAGCACGGTCGAGATCTATTCCTGCGCCGCGCGACCTTGATGGTCCGACCTCAGGCGGCGAGATCGTGGCGTGCGACCGGCAGGCTGCGCAGGCGCTTGCCCGTCGCCGCGAAGATGGCATTGACCAGGGCCGGAGCCACCGGCGGCACGGCCGGCTCGCCGATGCCACCGATTGGCGCGCCCGACCGGATGATCGCCACTTCGATCTCGGGCATCGCGGCGAGATCCAGCAGCGGATAGTCGGGGAAGTTGCCCTGCTCGATGCGTCCCTTGGCCAGGGTGATCTCGCCATGCATGGCAGCGGCGAGACCGAAGACGATGCTGCCTTCCATCTGTGCCACCACCGTGTCGGGATTGACGACGTTGCCGCAATCGACGGCGCAGCAGACCCGCTCGATGCGCACTTCGCCGCGGCGGGAGACCGCGACTTCCGCCACCTGAGCGACGATGGAACCGAAGGAGGCATGCATCGCAATGCCCCGTCCCCGGCGCGAAGGCAGCGCAGCACCCCAGCCGGCCATCGCGCCGGCGCGCTCGAGCACCGCGAAATGGCGTGGCAGGTGGCCGAGCAGGCGCCGGCGCAGTGCAAGCGGATCGAGCCTCGCCGCCTCCGCGATCTCGTCGATGAAGCATTCCTTGAAGAACGCATTCTGGGAATGGCCGACCGAGCGCCAGAAACCGACCGGGACCGGCGTGTGGTCGCGGACATACTCGATGCGCTGATGGGGAATGTCGTAGGGCAGGTCTACCGCCCCTTCGACGGCGGTGCCATCGGTTCCGGTCCAGGTGATGGGCGGAAAGACCCGTGCCAGGATCGAGGGGCAGACGATCTTCTGCGTCCAGGCCGAGGGCAGGCCATCGGCGCCGATCGTGGCCATGATCCGCGTCGCCGCGGCCGGCCGGTAGAAGTCCCGCCGCATGTCGTCCTCCCGCGAATAGAGGAGAAGGACCGGGCGGCCAGGCACGGCCTTGGCGACCGATATGGCATGGCTCACGAAATCCGATTCCGACCGGCGGCCGAAACCACCGCCCAGATAGGTGGTGCGCAGTCGCACCCGATCGAGCGCCACGCCCGCCGCCTCCGCGGCCGCCTTGCGCGCACCGTCCTGGGCCTGGGTCGGCGCCCAGACCTCGACCAGGTCGGCGCCGACACGGGCGAGACAGTTCATCGGCTCCATGGTCGCGTGCGCCAGATAGGGAACGCGATACTCGGCCTCGACATGGCGGCGGCCGGCCTGTATGGCCTGTCCGGGCTGCCCCTGCTCATGCACGACGCTGCCGGAATCGCCAAGCTGCGCCAGCATCAGCTTACCGATCTCGATGCTGTCCAGCGCCTCGTTGGGTCCAGGCGTCCAGACCGGGGCCAGCGCATCGATGGCGCGCCGTGCGCGCCACCAATTGTCCGCCACCACGGCGAAGGCTTCCTTCATCGGCACCACGGCGACGACGCCACGCAAGCTGAGCGCCGGCGCGGGGTCAAGGCGGGCGAGGCTGGCGCCGAAGGTGGGCGCAAAGGCGATGGCGGCGAAAAGCTGGCCCTCCAGCCGCATATCGATGCCGAAACGCGCCTGGCCGGTGACCTTGTCGGGCGTGTCAAGGCGTGGCACGGCCTTGCCGATCAGCCGGAACTCCGATGGCGGTTTGAGTTGAATGCGCTCCGGGGGTGCAAGGATGGCGGCCTCGGCCGCGAGCGCGCCGAATTCCAGGCGGCGCCCGCTTGCCTCGTGCAGCACCGCGCCATTCGCCGCCCGGCATTCGCCCGCGGGCACGCCGAGGCGTCGCGCCGCCGCGGCGATCAGCATCTCGCGGGCCGCCGCGCCGGCCTGGCGCAATGGCAGATGCAGCCAGCGCAGGCTGGTCGAGCCGCCGGTGACCTGCTGCCCGGCGAAACGCCCGATCCAGCCGGCCAGGCGCCCGAGGGTGCTGGAAAAGATCGATGGATCCTCGTCCGTGGCGCCGCCAGTCAGCATCTCCTTGACCAGAAAGGTATTGCGATAGGTGGCATCGCCATTCACGTCCTCAACGCGCACGCGCCGCCAGTCCGCCTCCAGTTCCTCGGCCACCAGCATGGCGAGCGCCGTATGCACGCCCTGGCCCATCTCCGATTGCGGAACCAGAACGCTGACCGTTCCATCCGCCGCGATACGGAGCCATGAATTGAAGTCCTTCGGCCGGCCGGTATTCTGCTCCTGCGCGCCGGCTGGCAGATGGAAGCCGATCAGGAGGCCGCCGCCAAACGCGGCCGCGCCGACCAAGAATCGTCGGCGGTCGATGGGGGGGAGGGTCATGCCGCAACCTGGACTTGAGGGCGCATCGCCCGGATGCGTCCGATGATGACCGCAGGCGCCGGCGCGCGCAACATCGCGGCAGCGAATTGCCCATCCGGGCCATGCCCTTGTATGGTGCGGGGACGGGGCCTACAAGCGCGAACGGGCCAGTCCCGAGGGAGGATCGCATGAACAACAATCGGCCGGCGCTCTCCGGCGTCGAACTGCGCGGCCAGGCGGTCGAGGGCGCGGCAGGGATCCTCTCGGCGGAAGCGCTGGCCTTCGTCGCCGGGCTGGAGCGGCGCTTCGGCCAGCGGCGGCGCGAACTCCTGCAGTTGCGCCGCGAGCGACAGGAGCGGCTCGATCGCGGCGAGAAGCCGGATTTCCTGCACGAGACGGCGAAGATCCGTGAAAGCGACTGGCAGGTCGCCCCGCTGCCGGCTGACATCCTCGACCGCCGGGTCGAGATCACCGGTCCGGTCGATCGCAAGATGATCATCAACGCGCTGAATTCCGGCGCCAACGTGTTCATGGCCGACTTCGAGGATTCCTCGACGCCGACCTGGGCCAACATGGTGGAGGGGCAGATCAATCTGCGCGACGCGGTGGCGCGCACCATCGATTTCCACGACCCGCGCACCGGCCGCTCCTACCGCCTCAACGAGAAGCCGGCCGTCCTGTTCGTGCGCCCGCGCGGCTGGCATCTCGACGAGGCGCACATGCTGGTCGATGGCCGGCCGGTCTCGGGCTCGCTGTTCGATTTCGGCTTCTACTTCTTCCACAATGCGCGCGCGCTTCTGGCGCGGGGCAGCGGCCCCTATTTCTATCTCCCCAAGCTCGAGAGCCATCTCGAAGCGCGGCTCTGGAACGAGGTGTTCGTGCAGGCCCAGACCGAGCTTGGCCTCAAGACCGGCAGCATCAAGGCGACAGTCCTGATCGAGACCATCCTGGCCAGCTTCGAGATGGATGAAATCCTCTGGGAGCTGCGCGAGCATTCCGCCGGCCTCAATTGCGGCCGCTGGGACTATATCTTCAGCTTCATCAAGAAGTTCCGCAATCAGCCCTGGGCGGTCATGCCGGACCGGGCGGAAGTGACCATGACCACCCACTTCCTGCGCAGCTACAGCCAGCTCGTCATCAAGACCTGCCATCG
>JAHCJQ010000156.1 GCA_026126215.1 Alphaproteobacteria bacterium | reverse complement strand
TCCAGCCTGGGTCGAACCGGTCGAATAGGGGGCGCGATGAGTTTCAGCAAGGTCCTGATCGCCAATCGCGGCGAAATCGCCTGCCGCGTCGCGCGAAGCGTGCGTGCGCTTGGCCTGCGCTCGGTCGCCATCTACAGCGAAGCGGATGCCGGAGCGCTGCATGTGGATGCCTGCGACGAGGCGGTGGCGATCGGCGGCACGGAGGCGCGGCAGAGCTACCTGAACATCGACGCCATCCTGGAAGCCGCGCGGCGGAGCGGCGCGGATGCCATCCATCCGGGCTACGGTTTCCTGTCGGAGAACGAGCTTTTCGCCAGTGCCTGCAACGAAGCCGGCCTCGTCTTCATCGGCCCGCCGCCTTCGGCGATCCGCGCCATGGGCAACAAGGCCGCGGCCAAGCGGCTGATGATCGAGGCCGGGGTGCCCTGCGTGCCGGGTTATGAAGGGCAGGACCAATCGGAGGCAACGATGCTGGCCGAGGCGGCGCGCATCGGCTATCCCGTCATGGTCAAGGCGGCGGCAGGTGGCGGCGGGCGCGGCATGCGGCTCGTCGCTGGCGCCGGGGAAATGGCACGTGCCCTTGCCGGCGCCCGTTCGGAAGCCGAGAGCGCGTTCGGCTCCGGCGAGCTGATCCTCGAGAAGGCCGTCGCCGAGCCGCGCCATGTGGAGATACAGGTCTTCGCCGATCGCCACGGCAACGTCATTCATCTGGGCGAACGGGACTGCTCCATCCAGCGCCGGCACCAGAAGGTGATCGAGGAAGCGCCCTCGCCCGCCGTTTCGACCGAGCTGCGCGAGGCGATGGGCGAGGCGGCGGTCCAGGCGGCACGCGCCATCGATTATGTCGGCGCGGGCACGGTGGAGTTCCTGCTCGACGGATCGGGAAGGTTCTACTTCCTCGAAATGAACACCCGCTTGCAGGTGGAACATCCGGTAACGGAGATGATCACCGGGCTCGATCTGGTGGCGTTGCAGATCGACGTGGCCGCCGGCCATCGCCTGCCGCTTGAGCAGCATCAGCTCCGGCTGCAGGGTCACGCCATCGAGGCGCGCCTCTATGCCGAGGATCCAGCACGCGGCTTCCTGCCGCAGAGCGGTTGGGTCGAACTCTGGGCACCGGCCGAGGGCGCCGGCATCCGCATCGATCATGGCCTGAAGTCGCGGCAGGAGATTACGCCCTATTACGACCCGATGATCGCCAAGGTCATCGCCCATGGCCGCAGCCGCGAGGAGGCGCGGCGACGGCTGATCCGGGCGCTCGAGGACACGGCCGTTTTCGGTCCGGCGACCAACCGCCGTTTTCTCTGCGACATCCTTGCGCACGATGAATTCGCCAAGGGCGCGGCGACGACCGGCTTCATCGCTCGCCATTTCCCGCCGGCCGTTCTGGGCGGCGGCACGGCAGACGAGGGCCTGCCGGTCCTCGCCGCCGCGCTGCTGGCCTGGCAGCGGACCGGGGACCGGGATGCGCTCGCCGCGGGCTGGCGATCCACCGGGCCGGCGGACTGGCCGCTCCGTCTCGAGGCGGAGGGCATCCGTACCGATCTGCGGGTCAGCATGATCGAGCCGCGGCGCATGCGCGTCAGCCAGGGCGAGACCGGCCGGGAGGTGCGCCTGGTCGAGATCGGCGAGGACCGGGTGCGCTTCGAGATCGATGGCCTTCGGCGCGATGCGCGCCTCCTGTTTCGCGGCGAGCGGATCTTCCTCGCCTGCGGCCGGCGGAGCGCCTGCTTCGAGGAGACGCTGCACCGGGCCCGTGGCCGCGCCGAGGCCGGCAGCGACGGCCGCGTCGCCGCGCCGATGAACGGCCGCATCGTCACGGTGCTGGCCCGACCGGGCGCGACGGTCCGGCGCGGGGAACGCCTGCTGGTGCTGGAGGCGATGAAGATGCAGCACGAGATAACGGCCCAGGTGGCGGGCACGGTCGCCCGCGTGGAGGTACGCGAGGGCGACCAGGTGGCGACCCGACAGCTCCTGGTCGAGATCACGCCGGAGCCGGCGGCAGGGTGATGGTGGAGATCCGCCCCTTCCGGCCCGAGGATCTGGCGGGCGCCAGGGCCTGCCTGGATCGGGTGGCGCGGGAGCGGCAGGGACTTGCCCTGGTCGAGGCGCCGCCGCTGGAGGAATGCCGCGCCTTTCACGCGGCGCTGATCGCTGACGGCCTGCCCTGTCTGCTGGCGCTCGACGACGGTGTGGTCTGCGGCTGGTGCGACATCCAGCGGGATGGCCGTGCAGGCTGCTTCCATGTCGGCGCGCTCGGCATCGGTGTCGCCGCCTCCCATCGCGGCCGGGGCATCGGGCGCCGGCTGCTGGAATCCGCCATCGCCCAGGCGCGCGGGCGCGGTATCGCACGCATCGAACTGCAGGTGGTCGCCGGCAATCTGCCGGCGATCCGGCTCTATCGGCGTTTCGGGTTTCGCGAGGAGGGGCGCCGCGTGGCGGCGCGCCGGCTCGATGGCCGGACCGAGGACATGATCCTGATGGCCCTGCTCGATCAGGCGGAGGACGAAAGGAAATGACACTGGAGTTCGGGGTCGGGCCCTTCTATCGCGAGGAGCATCGGGCCTTCCAGGCCAGCATGCGCCGCTTCGTCGAGCGCGAGATCATGCCGCATGTCGAGGCATGGGACGAGGCGGGCGAGTTTCCGCGCGATCTCTACCGGCGGGCGGCCGAGGTCGGGCTGCTGGGCCTTGGCTTTCCCGAGGAGCATGGCGGCGTCCCGGGCGATCTGTTCCACGCCATCGTCGCGGCGCAGGAGCTGGCGCGCGCCGGTGCCGGCGGCCTCTCCGCCAGCCTGCAGAGCCACACGATTGGCTGCCCGCCGATCGCCCGGCTCGGCAGCGCGGACCTGAAGGCGCGCGTCCTGGGCCCGGTGCTGCGGGGCGAGAAGATCAGTGCGCTCGCCATCACCGAGCCCGGCGGCGGCTCGGACGTGGCGAGCCTGCGAACCACTGCCCGGCGCGAGGGCGATCATTACGTGGTGAACGGAGCCAAGACCTTCATCACCTCGGGCATGCGGGCGGATTTCTACACGGTCGCGGTCCGCACGGGCGGCGAGGGCATGGGCGGGGTCTCCCTGCTGCTGATCGAGCGCGACCGGCCAGGCTTCACCCGAACGCTGCTGAAGAAGATGGGCTGGTGGGCGTCCGACACCGCAAGTCTCCATTTCGATGATTGCCATGTGCCAGTCGCCAACCTGATCGGCGAGGAGAATGCCGGCTTCCGCGCCATCATGCTGAACTTCAATGGCGAGCGGATCGGCATGGCCGCGAGTTGCAACGGCATGGCGCGCGCCGCTTACGAGGAGGCACTGGCCTGGGCGCGGGAGCGGCGGACCTTCGGCCGCGCCCTGGTCCAGCATCAGGTGATCCGGCACAAGCTGGTGGACATGGCCATGCGGATTGGCGCCACCCAGGCCTATCTCGAGCAGACCGCCTGGCGGGTCATGCAGGGCGAGAACCCGATCGCCGACATCTGCATGCTCAAGAACCAGGCAACGCAGACGATGGCCTTCGTCGCCAGCGAGGCGGTGCAGATTCTGGGCGGCAGCGGCTTCATGCGCGGGCCGAAATCAGAGCGGATCTATCGGGAGGTGAAGGTGAACGCCATCGGCGGCGGCGCCGAGGAGATCATGAAGGAGCTGGCGAGCCGCCATCTCGGCTGGTAAGGGCACTTGATGTGAACGCTGTTCTGTAATATGAACAACGTTCATAAGGTTTGCATGGAGCCTCCGATGCCCGATTCCGTTGTGCTCTATCAGAAGACCGGGCGTGTCGCGCGCCTGACGCTCAACCGGCCCGAGCGGCTGAACGCGATCAACGACGAGATGCCCGGCGAGATTGCCGGGGCGGTCGAGCGCGCCAACGCCGATCCGGAGGTGCATGTCATCCTGCTGCAAGGCGCCGGCCGCGCCTTCTGCGCCGGCTACGATCTCAAGCTCTATGCGGAGACGCCGCGCCCGACCACCGGCAGCCAGGACATGCCCTGGGATCCGATGACCGACTTCCAGTGGATGCAGCGCGCGACCCAGAATTACATGTCACTCTGGCGCTCGCTGAAACCGACCATTGCCCGTGTCCATGGTTATGCGGTGGCCGGCGGCAGCGATATCGCGCTGTGCTGCGATCTGGTGGTGATGGCGGAGGATGCGCGCATCGGCTATCCCCCGGCACGCATCTGGGGCTGCCCGACCACGGCGATGTGGGTCTATCGCATTGGCGCCGAACGGGCCAAGCGGATGCTTCTCACCGGCGACCTCGTTGATGGCCGCGAGGCAAAAGCCATGGGCCTGGTGATGGACGCGGTCCCCGAAGCCGAACTCGATACGCAGATCGAAGCCCTGCTGACGCGCATCGCCTCGGTACCGAAGAACCAGCTCTGGATGCAGAAGACCATGGTCAATCAGGCCTTCGAGAATATGGGTCTTGCCGGCACGCAACTGCTGGCGACCTTGTTCGACGGCATGACCCGCCATTCGCCGGAGGGCGTCGCCTTCAAGGAGCGAGCCGAACAGATCGGCTTCAACGAGGCCGTGCGGGAACGCGACCGGGGCGATCCCCTCGGCTGGAAGAACCGTTGAGCGAGGCCGCAGCAGCGGCGCGGCAGGAGCGGCGGGCGCAGCTGAAGGACCGGCGCCGGGAACTGGTGCTGGAGGCCGCCCAGCGCGTCTTTGGCCGCGTGGGACTCGAGGGCGCCACCATGCGCGCCATCGCCGCCGAGGCGGGCTACGCCGTCGGCGCCCTCTATCAGCATTTCGCCTCGCGGGAGCAGATCTATGGCGAGCTGCTGGCGCGCTCCCTCGCCCAGCTTGGACGGCGCGTGCGCGCGGCCATCACCGCCGGTGCCCCGGCCGACGCGCGGGTGCGGGCGGCGGCCCGCGCCTTTTTCGAGTATTATCGCGAACGGCCGGACGAACTGAGCCTCGGCCTCTATCTGAGCCGCGGAGCGGCTCCGCGCGGGCTCGGCCCCGAACTCGATCGCCTGCTGAATGGCCGCCTGATCGGCGTGCTCGCGCTCATCGCCGAGCCGCTGCGGGAGCTGATGGGCGGAGCCATGGCGCCCGCCCATCGGGCCACGGCGCGGCTGACGGCACTGATCGTCGGCGCGCTGATCCTCGAGACCACG
>JAHCJQ010000155.1 GCA_026126215.1 Alphaproteobacteria bacterium | reverse complement strand
CCGCCAGCGGCTCGGTCTTGTCCGGCAGTTTGCAGCCTGGGAATGTGCCTGCCTCGGCTATCAGGACGATGCCGCCTATGCGCGGGGCCCGCTGCTCGACCGCGCGGCGATGGAGGCCGCGTGCCGGCGGTTCATGGCGGACTTCGACGTCCGGCCGCCGCGCCCGGATCTTGGTGCCGCGAAGTTCTCCGGCGGCAACCAGCAGAAACTGATCCTGGCGCGTGAGCTGGCGCGCGCGCCGGCCATCCTGCTCGTCGGCCAGCCGACGCGTGGCGTCGATATCGGCGCCATCGAGTTCATCCACCGCCAGATCATCGCCATGCGCGACCGGGGGACCGCAATACTGCTCGTCTCCAGCGAACTGGAGGAGGTCATGGCGCTCTCCGACCGTATCCTCGTCATGTTCCAGGGGCGCATCGTCGGCGAACTCGACGGAGCGGCGGCCGACGAGCGTCAGCTCGGCCTGCTCATGGCCAATGCCGGAACGGTCGCGGCATGAGTGGCGCTGGCAGGGACCTGCCGGGCTGGCTCGATGCCGGACTGCTGCCGGCGGTCAACGTGCTGCTGGCGCTTCTTGCCGGCGGCCTCGTGGTGCTGCTGATCGGCGAGAACCCGCTGCATGCGCTCGCGGTGCTGCTGCGCGGCGCCTTCGGCGATCTGACCGCGCTGGGCTACACGCTTTACTACACGACGAACTTCATTCTGACCGGCCTTGCCGTCGCCGTTGCCTTCCATGCCGGGCTGTTCAATATCGGGGGCGAGGGGCAGGCCTATATCGGCGGGCTCGGGATCGGCCTGCTGCTGCTGGCCCTCGACCGCTATCTGCCTGCGATCCTGCTGCTTCCACTCGGCCTCGTCGCGGCGGCCGCCTTCGGCGCCGCATTCGCGTTCGTGCCAGCCTGGCTGCAGGCCTGGCGCGGCAGTCATGTGGTCATCACGACCATCATGTTCAATTTCATCGCCTCGGCGCTGATGGTCTATCTGATGGTAAATGTGCTGATCGCGCCGGGCGCGCTCAATACCGAAAGCCGTGGCATTCTTCCCTCGGGCCATCTGCCGCAGCTCCATACCATCGCCGCCGCCTTCGGATTCGAGATGCCCGCGACGCCTCTCAACCTTTCCCTGCTCTGGGCGCTGACCTGCTGCATGCTGGTATACCTTTATGTCTGGCGCAGCCGCTGGGGCTTTGCATTGCGTGTCGTCGGTCATGCGCCACGCGCCGCGGTCTATGCCGGAATCCGACCGCAGCGGGTCACCATCGCCGCCATGTGCATCTCCGGCGCCCTGGCCGGCTCGGTCGGGTTCAACGAGATCGCCGGCGTTCACCACCGCCTGCTGCTCGATTTCGTCGCCGGCTACGGGTTCACCGGCATCGCCGTGGCGCTCATGGGGCGCAACAACCCGATTGGCATTCTGCTCGCCGCGCTGCTGTTCGGAACGCTCTACCAGGGCGGGGCGGAGCTTGCCTTCGAAATTCCTGCCTTCACCCGCGAGATGGTGACGGTGCTCCAGGGTTTCGTCATCCTGTTCTCCGGCGCGCTCGCCTATATGAACCGGCCCTGGATCGTCCGCCTGCATGCCCGGCTCAGTCCTGCGCGGGAGGTCGGGTGAAATGGAGGAAATGCTGACCATCGGCCTTTCCGCCCTCGCCGCGACCCTGCGGGTGGCCACGCCGCTCGTTTTCTGCGCCATGGCCGGTCTTGTTTCGGAGCGGGCCGGCGTGATCGATATCGGGCTCGAAGGGAAGATGCTGGCGGCCGCCTTCACCTCCGCCAGCGTTGCCGCAGTCAGCGGCTCGGCGCTGATCGCGCTGCTGGCGGCGATGGCGATGGCTACGCTGCTCGGGCTGCTGCACGGGTTTGCCTGCATCACGCATCGGGGCGATCAGGTGGTGAGCGGCGTCGCCATCAACATCATCGCCGCCGGACTGACGGCCGTTCTCGGCATACACTGGTTCGGGCGCGGCGGGCAGACGCCGGACCTGCCGGTGGAGGCGCGTTTCATGCCGGTCTTTCCAGTTTCCGCGACCGATGCCGGCGCGGCGCTGCCCTTGCGCTTCCTTGCCGAGGTTCTGGGTGGGCATAATCTCCTTGTCTACCTTGCTTTCCTTCTGGTGCCACTGGTCTGGTGGCTGATCGGTTCGAGCCGCTTTGGCCTGCGCCTGCGCGCCGTGGGCGAGAATCCGGAAGTGGTGGACACGGCGGGAATCTCGGTCGAATGGCTGCGCTATCGCGCCGTGATGATCTGCGGGGCGCTCTGCGGCATGGCGGGGACCTATCTTGCCATTGCCCAGAATGCCGCCTTCACGCCGAACATGACCGCAGGGCAGGGCTTCATCGCGCTCGCCGCCATGATCTTTGGCAAGTGGCGGGCCTTCCCGGCGCTCGCGGCCTGCCTTCTGTTCGGATTTCTCGACGCGGTGGCAATTCGTCTGCAGGGGGTGGAGATCGCAGGCATCGGCCAGGTGCCGGTGCAGCTCATCCAGGCCCTGCCATACATTCTCACCGTGATCTTGCTGGCCGGCTTCATCGGCCGGGCGGTGGCGCCGAAGGCGATCGGACAGCCCTATCTGAAGGAGCGCTGATTATGGAACGGCAACTCTTCCAGGCGGCGCGAAAGGCGCGCGCGCGTGCTCATGCGCCTTATTCGGGCTTTCGCGTCGGGGCCGCGATCCTGGCCGATGACGGCTCGATTCATGTCGGCTGCAACGTGGAGAACGTCGCCTATCCGGAAGGGATCTGCGCCGAGACCGCCGCCATCGCGGCGATGCTCACCGCGGGCCGGCGGCGCATCCGCGAGATCCTGGTGGTGGGCAGCGGCCGCGCGGTGACGACGCCCTGCGGCGGTTGCCGGCAGCGTATCCGCGAATTCGCCAGTCACGCCACGGTCATCCATGTCTGCGGGCCGCGTGGCGTCGCCGCCAGCTTCACCGTGGACGAGTTGCTGCCGCATGCCTTCGGCCCTGACGCGTCCGGCAGGCGGCGATGACGGAAGTGCAGGATGCGCTCGCGGCCGTCCGCCGGCATTTGCCGGATTTCCGACCCAGGCTCGGCATCGTGCTCGGTTCCGGGTTCGGCGAGGTCGCGGCCGATCTGGACGAAGTGGCGAGCTTTTCCTACGCGGACCTGCCGGGCTTTCCCGCCGCCGGCGTCGCCGGTCACGCCGGCCGCCTGATGCTCGGCCGGATCGAAGGCATCGCTGTCGTCGTGCTGCAGGGGCGCGCGCACTATTATGAGCGGGGCGATGCGGCGGCGATGAAGGTGCCGGTGCGGCTGGTGCGTGCGCTCGGCGCGGAAGCGCTGCTGCTCACCAATGCCGCCGGAAGCCTTCGCGCCGACATGCCGCCCGGCAGCCTGATGGCGATCGCCGATCATGTGAACCTGGTTGGCGTCTCGCCGCTGTTCGGCGAGGCGGGGGCGGAGCGTTTCGTCGGTATGGCCGATGCCTATGACCCGGCGCTGCGCGAACTCATCGGCCGCGCCGCCCGAGGCATCGGCGAGCGGCTGCATGAAGGCATCTATGTCTGGTTCGCCGGGCCGCAATTCGAGACGCCGGCCGAGATCCGGGCCGCCCGCCTGCTCGGCGGCGACGCGGTCGGCATGTCCACGGTGCCGGAGACGATCCTCGGCTGTCATGCCGGGCTGCGCATCGCGGGCCTGTCGCTGATCACCAACATGGCGGCGGGGCTCGGCACGGGGCGGCTGAGCCATGCCCATACCCTCGAAGTCGCGGCGCGGGCCTCGGCGCGCGCGCGCGAGGTGATCCGCGCCTTCATCAAGGAGTATGCAAAGTGAAAGATCCGCGGGAACGTGCGCGGCTCGCCATCGGCCTGCTCGACCTTACAAGCCTCAATGACGATGACACGGCCGCGCGTGTCGCCGCGCTGGCGGGACGCGCCAGCACCGCCCATGGAAACGTGGCGGCGATCTGCATCTGGCCGCGCTTCATCGACGCCGCCCGCCGCGCCCTGGGCGGGCGGAAGATCGCGCTCGCCGCCGTCGCCAACTTCCCCCTGGGAGGGGAGGACGTCCACGCGGTGGTCGAGGAGGTTGGAGGCATCGCGGCGGAAGGCGCTGACGAAGTGGATCTGGTGATGCCCTGGCGCGCCTTCGCCGCCGGCAACCGGCAGGTGGCGGTCCGGGTGATTGCCGGTGCGCGTCGCGCCCTCGGGCCCGGGATGCGGCTCAAGGTCATCCTCGAGAGCGGCGAGCTGGCCCGGGCGGACCTCATCGCCTCCGCCGCCGATCTGGCGATCGGCGAAGGAGCCGACTTCATCAAGACCTCGACCGGCAAGACGGCGGTTTCGGCGACGCCGGAGGCGGCGCGCATCATGCTGGAGGCGATCCGGCGGAGCGGTACGGCCTGCGGCTTCAAGGCGGCCGGCGGGATACGCGACCTCGCCACCGCCTCGCAGTATCTCGACATCGCCGCCGAGATCATGGGCGCCGGCTGGATCGGTCCACGCACCTTCCGCTTCGGCGCGAGCGGCCTGCTCGACGACCTGCTGGCCCGTCTGGGCGCCGCGCCAGGGGCCGCTGCGTCGGGATCGGAGTATTGACGATGCTGCCGCAGGAAATCATCCGCCGGAAGCGCGACGGGGCGGAACTGACCGGGTCCGAGATCGCGTTCTTCGTCGAGGGCCTGACGCGGGGTGCTATCACCGAAGGGCAGATCGCCGCCTTTGCCATGGCCGTCTTCTTCCGGGGCATGTCCATGGCGGAGCGGATCGAACTTACGCGCGCCATGATGCGATCGGGCGATGTCATCTCCTGGCGCGCGACGGATCTCGGCGGTCCGGTGCTCGACAAGCACTCCACCGGGGGCGTTGGCGACAAGGTGAGCCTGATCCTCGCGCCTTTGGTGGCGGCGGCCGGCGGCTTCGTGCCAATGATATCGGGGCGCGGCCTCGGCCATACCGGCGGCACGCTCGACAAGCTCGAATCCATTCCCGGCTATCAGACCCGTCCCGATATCGCGCGCTTCCGGGATGTGGTGCGCGCCGCCGGCTGCGCGATCATCGGGCAGACCGCCGACCTGGCGCCGGCCGACCGGCGCCTCTATGCGGTGCGCGACGTGACGGCGACGGTCGAATCCGTACCGCTGATCACCGCCTCGATCCTCTCGAAGAAGCTCGCCGCCGGTCTCGAAGGGCTGGTGATGGAT
>JAHCJQ010000154.1 GCA_026126215.1 Alphaproteobacteria bacterium | reverse complement strand
CATAAGCGGTGCCCAGTCCCGGTGCCAGGGCGAAAACCAGCGAGCCCGCGGCGCACAGCAGCGCCGCGCCGGTCAGCAGCCGGCGCGGCCCGTGCCGGTCGAGCAGCAGGCCGACCGGGATCTGCAGGCTGGCATAGGCATAGAAATAGAAGGCGGAGAGGTTGCCGAGGATTGCCCCGCCGACCGCGAAATCCCGCATCAGGTCTTCGACCATTACGCTGGGCGAGACGCGGTGGAAGAAGCCGTAGCAAAAGAAGAGCGAGCCCAGTGCCCAGGCCGCCCACGGGCGCCATGCCGCTCCCGCGCCCGCTTCCCGCGCCTCGCTGCTCATTGCACCGCCCGGCCCGGCGCATCGCGGCGCATCAGCGCGGCCGCGCGCTCGATGATGCGATGCGTCTCCGACCAGAGGGAATAGCCGCCCAGTTCTCCCCGCTCCACCCAGCGCAGCGCCATCACATCGCCCCCCGGCCTTGCCTCTCCGCCCTGCCACTCCGCCGTGAAATCGACCAGCGTGTAATGGTAGAGAATGCGCCCGGCATCGTCGCGCTGGATCGAATCCACCACCTCTATCAGGTGCAGCGGGCCGATCTCGATGCCGGCCTCTTCGACGATCTCGCGCCGGGCCGCGTCCTCGACCCGCTCGCCCAGTTCCTGCGCGCCGCCAGGCAGGCTCCACTGGCCAAGGCGCGGCGGCCGGCCGCGCTGGATCAGCAGCAGGCGCGGGCCGCGCCAGATCACGAGTCCGACCGCGACGATGGGTCGTTCCGGATATTCCCGCTTCATTTGCTGGCCTGGAGGACTTGTGCTTGCAGGTGGGACCGCTTCATCGTATCGAGGTCGCGGGGAGGAACCAAGCCACATGTCGCCAGGTGTCGATTTCGATCCGAAGCTGCCGTCGGTGATCCAGGATCCATATCCGCTCCTGCACGCGCTCATGGAGCACGATCCCGTTCATTACTCGCGCCGACTGGGCGGCTGGGTCCTGACCCGCTACGAGCATGTGCGCAACGGGCTGCGCGACCCGCGTCTTTCCGCCGACCGCATCCGTCCCTTCATCGAGCATCTGCCGCCGGCCGAACGTGCGCGGCTGGAAGGGCTCGGCCATCATCTCGGCCTGTGGGCCGTCTTCAACGATCCGCCGAAGCACACAAGGTTGCGCGGCCTGATGAACAAGGCTTTCACCTCGCGCGCCATTGCCAGCCTGGCGCCGCGGGTGGGCGAGATCGTCGACGAACTGCTGGATGGGCTGATGGACCGCGAGGAGGCGGACCTGCTGGCGGAATTCGCCTATCCCTTGCCTGCGACGGTGATCGCCGAGATGCTGGGCGTGCCGCGATCCGACGTGCATCTGCTGAAGAAATGGTCGGACGAACTCAAGTCCTTCGTCGGTGGCGCCCGGGCGACACCCGACAAGTACGATCGCGCCGCCCAGGGCATCGCCGAGATGACCGATTATTTCGCCCGTTTCATCGAGGAGCGCAGGAGGCGGCCCGGCGAGGATGTGACCTCGGCCCTGCTCGCCGCCGAGACGCGCGGCGATTTTCTCTCCGTCGACGAACTGGTGGCGACCTGCGTGCTGCTGCTCTTCGCCGGGCATGAGACCACCACGAACCTGATCGCCAACGGGCTGCTGGCGCTGATGCGCCATCCGGACCAGTTCGAGGCGCTCAGGGGCGGCCTGCAGGATGCGGCGCTGGTGGAAAGCGCGGTCGAGGAGATGCTGCGCTATGACGGACCCTCGCTCTCCTCGGTCAGGGTCGTGGCGGAGGATTTCGCGCTTGAAGGGGCGCGCCTGCGCCAGGGCGAACGGGTGTTCCTGATGAATGCCGCCGCCAACCGCGATCCGCGCGTCTTCGCCGACCCGGACCGCTTCGACATCCGCCGCCCCGACAACCGCCACCTGACATTCGGCTTCGGCCTGCATTTCTGCGTCGGCGCGCCGCTGGCGCGGCTGGAAGGCGCGGTGGCCTTTCCCCGCCTGCTTTCCCGCTTCCGCGATTTCGAACTGGCGGTGGCCGAACCCAACTGGTCGGACGACATCATCTTCCGGGCCATGACGGCCCTGCCGGTACGCTACCGGGCCGCGGCAGGAGCTTCTGTTGCGGGATAAATTCCTCGAATCTTGCCTGCCCAGCGCCGGTTTTGGTCCTTGATTTTGCCAAAATAGCCCAAGATACAGGGAGGGTCGCGGGCTGTGGGGAGCGGCGACGGGTGGGGAATGTCCTGCCATTCATGCGAAGGAGGACAAGCGATGTCGAAGGATACGGGGCTTGGCCGCAGGGCGATGGTCGGGGTGGCGCTGTTGCTTGGCGCCATGCTGGTCGCGGCCTGCAATACGGTCGAGGGCGTGGGCCGCGATGTCCGCGCCGCCGGCAACGCCATCGAGGGCGCCGCCAAGGACGCCAAGCGCTAGGAAGCCGCCTCGCGATCGGGGTCCGCCGGATCACGTTTTCGCCAGTTCGTCGTTCCGGCCTTGGCGGAAATTCGCCTCTGGCTGTATGACCTTCCTCAGCCCGAGGGAGGAAATCCATGCAGAGACGTCCGGCCCGCGCCCAATTGTTCAGGCTGACCGCCGCAATCTGTCTCGTCCTGTTTGCCGCCGGCTGCAACACCATGCGCGGCGTCGGCCATACGATCGAGGGCATCGGCAAGGACGTGCGCGGCACCACCAATGCCGTGCAGAAGGGCGCCAAGCACTACTGATCCGGACCACTTGCCGGGGCGGCGGATCTGTTCCGGTCATCGGGCTGATTAATCAGCCCTATGAATGGCCAGAATGAAATAAATTGGACCTATCCTTGAGCCCGTGCGAGAAGCGCCGGGACACGGCAAGGCGAGGGTCCGGAAGATGAACATTCACGCGAACAGGGTGGTCGAGGCGAACGGCCGAACCTATGCCTGGCCAAAGGCACCGCTGGTCGTGGTCTGCATCGATGGTTCCGAGCCGGACTATATCGAACTGGCCGTCGCCGCCGGGCGCATGCCTTATCTGGCCGGGGCCCTGAAGCGGGGCACCAGCCTGCTTGCCGACTGCGTCGTGCCGAGCTTCACCAACCCCAACAATCTCTCGATCCTTACCGGCCGGCCGCCTTCGGTGCACGGCATTTCCGGCAACTTCTTCCTCGATCCGGCGAGTGGGCAGGAAGTGATGATGAACGACCCCGCCTATCTGCGGGCCGGTACCGTGTTCGCCGCCTTCCAGCGCGCCGGCGCGCGGGTCGCGCTGGTCACCGCCAAGGACAAGCTGCGTGCCATGTTGGGCCATGGCCTCAAGTTCGACGGCAGCGCCGTCTGCTTCTCCTCGGAGAAGGCCGACAAGGCGAACCTCGCCGAAAACGGCATCGAGGGCGTGGTGGAAATGGTCGGCCAGCCGGTGCCATCGGTCTACAGCGCCGAACTGTCGGGCTTCGTCTTCGCCGCCGGCGTCAGGCTGATGGAACGTTTCCGGCCGGACCTGATGTATCTCTCGACCACCGACTATATCCAGCACAAGCATGCGCCGGGCAGCCCGGTCGCCAACGACTTCTATGCCATGATGGACCGGCATCTGGCCGCACTCGACCACCAGGGCGCGGTCATCGCGCTCACCGCCGATCACGGCATGAACGACAAGCACGATGCCGCGCTCAAGCCGGACGTGATCTACCTTCAGGCCCTGCTCGATGAGTGGCTGGGCCAGGGTGAGGCCCGGGTCATCCTGCCGATCACCGATCCCTACGTGGTCCATCACGGCGCACTCGGCTCCTACGCCACGGTCTATCTTGGCGAGGGGGTGGATGTGGAGGCGCTGCGCGAACGTATCGCGGCACTGCCCGGCATCGAGGTCGCGCTGGACCGCGCGGAGGCCTGTCGCCGCTTCGAACTGCCGCCGGACCGGGTCGGCGATCTGGTGGTGGTCTCGACGCGCCACAAGGTCATCGGCACGCGGCCCGAGCGGCACGATCTTTCCGGCCTGAAAGAGCCGCTGCGCTCGCATGGGGGCATTTCCGAGCAGGTGGTGCCGCTGATCGTCACCCGCCCGCTCAAGCGGGAAGAGACCGCCCGGCGCTGGCGGAATTTCGACATTCTCGACCTGGCGCTCAACCATGTGGCGGCCTGAAGCGGGGAGGTGAGGCCATGAACGTGCCGATGCCAAGGCCGTCCGTCCGCGCGCCGCGCCGCGAGGCGATGCGCATCGCCGGCCGCAAGGTCGAAGGGGATGATGAGATCGAGGTCCGCCATCCTTTCGACGGCTCGCTGGTCGGCAGCGTGCCGAAGGCCGCCGTTTCCCAGGTGCGGGAGGCCTTCCAGCAGGCGCATGCCTACCGTGCGAAGCTCTCGCGCCATGAACGCAGCCGCATCCTGCGCCGCACCGCCGAGTTGCTGGCTTCCCGGCGCGAGGAGATCGCCACCCTGATCAGCCTCGAATGCGGCATCTCGCTGAAGGACTCGACCTACGAAGTCGGCCGGGCATGCGATGTGTTCGAGCTTTCGGCGACCCTGGTTCTGCTCGACGATGCGGAAACCTATGCCTGCGACATCACCGCCCAGGGCAAGAAGCGGCGCATCTTCACCCTGCGCGAGCCGCTGGGCGCCATCAGCGCCATTACGCCCTTCAATCATCCGCTGAATCAGGTCGCGCACAAGGTGGCGCCCTCCATCGCCACCAACAACTGCATGGTGCTGAAGCCCACGGAGAAGACCCCGCTCACCGCCCTGCTGCTCGCCGATACGCTGTACGAAGCCGGCCTGCCGCCGGAGATGTTCTCGGTCGTCACCGGCGATCCGGCGCAGATCGCCGACGAGATGATCCTCAATCCCCATGCCGAACTGATTACCTTCACCGGCGGCGTCAGGGTCGGCAAGTACATCGCTGCCAAAGCCGGCTATCGCCGCATGGTGCTGGAACTCGGCGGCAACGATCCGCTCATCGTCATGGAAGATGCCGACCTCGATCGCGCCGCGGAACTGGCCGCCCAGGGCTCCTACCGCAATTCCGGGCAGCGCTGCACCGCGGTCAAGCGCATTCTCGTCCAGCGAAGCGTGGCCGATGCCTTCGTCGAGCGGCTGGTGGCGAAGAGCCGGAAGATCACCTGCGGCGATCCGCTCGATCCGGCGAGCGACATCGGCACGGTGATCAACGAACAATCGGCAAGGCTATTCGAGGCGCGCGTCGACGACGCGGTGGCGAAGGGCGCCCGGTTGCTGCTCGGCAACGAA
>JAHCJQ010000153.1 GCA_026126215.1 Alphaproteobacteria bacterium | reverse complement strand
GCGATTCATAGTGGCTGGCCGGGGGCGCGGCAAGAACCTCGGGCCCGAGCCACCGGCCCGGCCGCGGCCGATGGCTGGAAATCGGCCGGCCCAGGCATTATCTTGCCGGCCATGCGACAGAAGACAGCACTCCTCATCGCGGCCGTCCTGCTGGGCGCCGCCTCCGGCCCCGTCCTCGCCCAGGGCAGCCCCCGTTCGCTCGGCAGCTTCGATGCCTGGGACGCCTATGTCCAGGGCGAGGGGCGGACGCGGGTCTGCTTCGCCGTCAGCCGGCCGACCGAGACCCTGCCCAAGGACGCGCGGCGCGGCGAGATCTATGCCATGGTCAGCCACCGCCCGGCGGAGCGGGTGCAGAGCGAGATCAACATCTCCTTCGGCTATCCGGTGCGGCGCGAGGCGCGCACCGAGGCGCAGATCGGCGCGGCCAGGTTCGCGCTCGCCGTCTTCGAGGGCAAGGATTACGAAAGCCATGGCTTCGCGCCCGACGCGGCGCAGGACAAGGAGATGGCCGAGCAGATCGCACGCGGCGCGCAGATGGTGGTGCGCGGCACCTCCCAGCGCGGCACGGCGACGACCGATACCTATTCGCTGAAAGGCGCGAGCGCGGCGCTGAAGGCCATTGCCGAGGCCTGCAAGTGAGCGCCGCCCCGGAAGTCACCGCCCTGGACGGGGCCGCCCTGGCGCCGATCGAGAAAGCGCCGCTCAGGGCGCTGGTGCCGGAGATCCTCGCCGGCGGGCGCGATCCCTTCGCCGCGCCGGGCGATGCCGGCAACCTGGTCGGGCTCTCCCGCGCCGAGCTGGCGGAGGCGCTGCGCGAGGCGGGCGAGCGGCCGGAGAGCCTGCGCATGCGCGCGAACCAGCTCTTCCACTGGATCTATAATCGCGGCGCAAAGTCCTTCGCCGAGATGAGTTCGATCAACAAGGGCCTGCAGGCGCGCCTTGCCGAGCGCTACCGTATCGGCCGGCCGGAGATCGCGCGCGCGCTGAAGAGTTTCGACGGCACCTCGAAATGGCTGCTGCGCTTCCGCGACGGCGAGGAAGCGGAGACGGTGCATATTCCCGAAGCGGATCGCGGCGCGCTCTGCGTCTCCTCCCAGGTCGGCTGCACGCTCGCCTGCCGCTTCTGCCATACCGGCACGCAGAAGCTGGTGCGCAACCTGAGCGCGGCCGAGATCGTGGGCCAGGTGCTGATCGCCCGCGACGGACTCGGCGAATGGCCGGCGCCCGACGAGGGGCGGCTGCTCACCAACATCGTCATGATGGGCATGGGTGAGCCGCTCTACAATTACGAGAACATCGCCAAGGCGCTGAAGATCGTCATGGATGGCGAGGGCATTTCCATCTCCAAGCGGCGCATCACGCTCTCCACCGCCGGCGTGGTGCCGATGATCGAGCGCTGCGGCGCGGAACTCGGAGTCAATCTCGCGGTCAGCCTGCATGCGGTGACGGACGAGCTGCGCGATGTCATCGTGCCGCTCAACCGAAAATATCCGATCGCCGAGCTGCTGGATGCCTGCCGGCGCTATCCGGCGGCCAACAACGCGCGGCGCATCACTTTCGAGTACGTCATGCTGAAAGGCATCAACGACAGCCCGGCGGAGGCGCGCGAGTTGGTGCGACTGCTCGATGGCATCCCGGCCAAGGTCAACCTGATCCCGTTCAATCCCTGGCCCGGCGCGCCCTATGAATGTTCGAGCCCGGCCGCGATCCGCGCCTTCGCGCAGATCGTCAACGATGCCGGCTATTCCTCGCCGGTGCGCACCCCGCGCGGGCGCGACATCATGGCCGCCTGCGGCCAGCTCAAGTCCGACAGCCAGCGTAAGAGGAAGAGCGCGCGGGCGGGCGCTGCCGCGGACTGAAAGACACTTCAACAAAGTTTCCCTCACCCCGACCCTCTCCCACTTTCGTGGGAGAGGGAGTAGCGGCGTGACCTCTTCCTCTGCGAGAGGGTTGGGTGAGGCAGAGAAGAAAATGAGCCCTCTCCCGCGCCAGTGGGAGAGGGAGTAGCGGCGTGACCTCTTCCTCTGCGAGAGGGTTGGGTGAGGCAGAGAAGAAAATGAGCCCTCTCCCGCGCCAGTGGGAGAGGGAGTAGCGGCGTGACCTCTTCCTCTGCGAGATGGTTGGGTGAGGGAGAGAAAATGAGCCCTCTCCCGCGCCAGTGGGAGAGGGAGTAGCGGCGTGACCTCTTCCTCTGCGAGATGGTTTGGTGAGGGAGAGAAAATGAGCCCTCTCCCGCGCCAGTGGGAGAGGGAGTAGCGGCATGACCTCTTCCTCTGCGAGAGGGTTGGGTGAGGGAGAGAAAATGAGCCCTCTCCCGCGCCAGTGGGAGAGGGAGTAGCGGCGTGACCTCTTCCTCTGCGAGAGGGTTGGGTGAGGCAGAGAAAATGAGCCCTCTCCCGCAAGCGGGAGAGGGTTGGGTGAGGGTGGCGCCGTCCGCGACTATTCCCGCCGGAGCGATTCCAGCACGGCGCGGAACTCGGCATGGATGGCATCGCGGCTCGGCTTGTCGCCGGCCTGCGAGCTGCCATGTTCGGGATGATAGAGCGCATCGAAGCTCGCCAGCGCCATCGCGATCGGATCGCCCGCTTGCTCCGCGTCGTCATCCTCGTCCGTCCCGACCTCCGCCGCGGCGGCAGGCGCCCCGGCGACGAGGCGGCGGTGCAGCGCGCGCAGATAGGCGACATCGTCCTCGTGCAGCGCGCCGCCTTCCAGCGCGCGCTCGAACTCCTTCAGCTCCGCCTTCGTCTCCACCGAGACGGCAGCGCTCTTCAGGAGATCGGCGATCAGGCGGGCATCGGACATGGGGCTTTTCCTCCTCTCACTCCGGCACCGGCAGGCCGGCCTTGCGGCAGGCGGCCTCCAGCGTGTTCTCGAGCAGGCAGGCGATGGTCATCGGGCCGACGCCGCCGGGTACCGGCGTGATGGCGGCGGCCACTTCGCGCGCCTCGGCGAAGGCAACATCACCCACCAGCCGCGTCTTGCCGCCACCGGCATCGATGCGGTTGACGCCGACATCGATCACGCTGGCGCCGGGGCGGATCCAGTCGCCGCGCACCATTTCCGGCCGGCCGATCGCGGCGACGAGAATCTCCGCGCGGCGGCAGAGCGCGGGCAGGTCGCGGCTTTTCGAATGGGCGACGGTCACAGTGCAGTTGGCGGCCAGCAGGAGCTGGGCCATCGGCTTGCCGACGATGTTGGAACGCCCGATCACCAGTGCCTCGCGCCCGGTGAGATTGCCGAGTGTCGCGGCGAGCAGCTTCATGCAGCCCTTGGGCGTGCCCGGCACGAAGCCTGGCTGGCCGAGCGCGAGGCGCCCGACATTGATCGGGTGAAAGCCGTCCACGTCCTTGTCCGGGTCGATGGTGGCGATCACCGCCCGCTCCTCGATATGGGCGGGCAGCGGAAGCTGGACCAGGATGCCATGGATCGCCGGGTCGGCGTTGAGACGGTGCAGATGGGCAAGCAACTCCGCCTCGCCGGTCGTGGCGGGCAGGCGGATCTCGTCGGAGCGCATGCCGGCCTCGCGCGTCTGCACCCCCTTGTTGCGCACATAGACCTGGCTCGCCGGGTCGTCGCCCACCAGGATGACGGCGAGCCCCGGCACCAGCCCGTGCCGCTCCTTCAGCAGCGCGACGCGGCGCGCCACCCCGGCCCGCAGGCCGGCGGCAAATGCCTTGCCGTCGATCGTCGCCGCGCTCACTGCGCCGCCCCGATCAGCCGCGCCGCGCGGGCGCCGAGTTCCTCCGGCTCGCCGCTCACCAGCAGGGTCTTGTCGCGGTCGCTCTCGCCGGCCAGCAGGCGGAAGGCGCTCTTCGGCAGGTCGAGCCGGCGGGCCAGCAGCGCAATGACGGCGGCATTGGCGCGGCCCCGTTCGGGCGCGGCGCGCACCTTGACCGAAAGCCGCGTGCCGCCATCGGCTTCCGCCTTGAGGCCGGCAATATCCTCGCGCGCCGCCTTCGGCGTGACCCGCAGGCGGAGTTCCAGGCCGCCCGGCCGGGCGCGGAAGGGAAGGGCGGGCGCGATCGCCATCAGACGAGATAGTACCAGATCGCCTGCTTCAGGAAGACGAGGCCGAGGATCAGCGCCACCGGCGAGATGTCGATGCCGCCCATGTTCGGGATGAAGCGCCGGAGCGGGCGCAGCGCCGGTTCGGTGATGCGGTAGAGAAAGTCGCCGATCATGTAGACGAAACGGTTGGAGGTGTTGATCACGTTAAAGGTGACCAGCCAGCTCAGGATGGCCGAGGCGATCAGGACCCAGATATAGAGGTCGATCACCAGCAGCAGGATATAGGGAATGGGATGCATGGGCCCCCGGACCGCTCGACCGCGCCAAGACCCCCTAACTAGCCGGAGGCTTGGCCGATTGCAAGCGAGGGGCGGGCGCGCCCGGGGCGATTTCCCCTTGTAAGGCCGGACGCTCTCGGCTAGAAGGTCGCGCCAGACCGGGCCGACCAGGCCCACCGGCGGGGCTGTAGCTCAGATGGGAGAGCGCCTCGTTCGCAATGAGGAGGTCAGGGGTTCGATTCCCCTCAGCTCCACCAAGCCCGCCCCCTGGTCGGTATCTCACGGAATCGTCACCGTTCCCGCCGCCTTTTCGCCCTTATCCTGCGTCAGGCTTTCACCTGTCGCGACGCTACCTGCCGTCGTCCCGCAACCCATGGATGATAACATGCGCCTCCCCCCCGAACGCGCCCGACTGCCCCGCCGCCACGTGATCGTCTCCGCCCTCGCCCTCTCGCTGGCCGGCGGCATCGCCCTCTCCGCCACCCGGGCGGCCTTCGCCGCCGATACCGCGCCGGCCTACGTGCAGGCCATGGGCGAGCGCGCGCTCGCCATCCTGACCGCCGATATCCCGCAGGCCGAGCGGATCGAGGGTATGGCCACGCTGTTCCGCGAGGGTCTCGATCTCAAGATCATCGCCCGCTTCGCCCTCGGCCAGCACTGGCACGCGGCGACACCCGAGCAGCGCGCCGAGTATGAGGAGACGTTCGGCCGCGTCATGGTCGGCCATTATGCAAGGCTCTGGGCACAGGAGCGGGCGAAGAGCTTCCGCATCACGGGCGCGCAGGTGCTGGGCGAGCGCGACACCCTGGTCAACACGGAAGTCGTTCGCGAGAACAAGCCGGCGCTGCGCTTCGGCTGGCGCGTCCGCCGGGCCGACGAGGGCTTCCGCATCGTCGATCTGATGGTGGACGGCATCAGCATGCTGATCACCCAGCGCGACGATTTCAA
>JAHCJQ010000152.1 GCA_026126215.1 Alphaproteobacteria bacterium | reverse complement strand
CGGCGGGGCGCGCTCTATCCGCCGACCGTGGTCGACCATGTGCCCTTCGATTGCGAGCTGGTGCGCGAGGAGACGTTCGGGCCCGTGGCGCCGGTGATCCGGTTCGACGATATCGACGATGCGATCCGCATCGCCAATTCCACCGCCTATGGCCTGTCCTCGGGCGTCTGCACGGACCGTCTCGACCATATCACCCGATTCGTCGCGGAACTGAACGTCGGCACGGTCAATGTGTGGGAGGTCCCGGGCTACCGGATCGAAATGTCGCCCTTCGGCGGCATCAAGGATTCCGGTCTCGGCTACAAGGAAGGCGTTCGCGAGGCGATGAAGTCCTTCACCAACGTCAAGACCTGGTCGCTGCCCTGGTTCTGAGCGCGCGCGCCTGCTCGCCGATGCCCTCAGCAAAGCCCTCTCCCACCTTCGTGGGAGAGGGCTTTGCTGTCCTCTCTCCTGGAGGGCTTGAGCCGCGAAGCGGATCAAGTGGTCGGGGTGCGGGAAAGCTCAGTTGGTGGCGCCGCGCCTGAGGATGTAGCGGCCCTCGCGCAAGCCCTCGAAAAGTTCGTCGATCTTCGGGTGACGGCACGGCTGGCCGCTTTCGTCGGGGAGCAGGTTCTGCTGCGAGACATAGGCGATGTAGGTCGTCTCTTCATTCTCGGCCAGCAGATGATAGAAGGGCTGGTCCTTGCGCGGGCGCAGATGCTCGGGGATCGACTGGTACCATTCCTCGGTATTCATGAAGACCGGGTCGACATCGAAGATGACGCCGCGAAAGGGATAGATGCGGTGCTTCACCACATCGCCGATGGAAAAGCGCGCCGGTTCGCCCGGCGTGATGGTTCTGAGCTTGCTCGACACGTCTGCCAACGGGCTCCCGATTGATTGTGAAAGGCTCTAGCGCCGCGCCGATGCCGCCGGGCGTTCGAGCGCGGTTTCCTCCTCGAGCTGGCGCCGGCGGACCCAGGCATCGAAGTCCGCCTCGTGGGCGGCGAGCGCCGCCCGCATCTCGCCCAGCATCTGGCCGGGATTGCCGCCCCGCTCCCGCAGCCGCTCCGCCCATTGCAGGCGCAGGGGCTCCACCGAACGCAGCCAGGCCTCGCGCTCGGCCTCGTCGAGCCGAACCAGGTGCTGCTCGCCGGTGCGCCCGATCCGCTCGCGCCCCGTCGCCTCGAGTCGCGCCCAGCCATCGGCGATGCGCGCCGCCCACCCGGTCGTGCAATGGCTGTCCAGCGCGGCGCGCGACTTTGCCGGCAGGCGCTCGAAACGCTCATTGTTGATCACCAGGAAATATGAACTGGCGTGCAGCGGCAGGTCGAGATGGTAACGGGCCTTGCGCTCGATGCCGAAAACGAAGAGCGAGCCGAACGGGAAGGCGATGGCATCCAGTTCGCCCCGATCGAAGGCCTCCCGCGCCGCATGTACCGGAACGGGGCGCTGCACGGCTCCCATGAGGTTGAGATGCCGGGCCAGGACCTGATTCACCGCGCGCACGCGAAGGCCGCGAAGCTGGTCCGGCCGGGCGATGCGTCGGGTCGCGTGCAAGGTGGCCGGGTCCTGGAAAAACAGCAGGCAGAAGCGCGTGCGGGGCAGTTCGCCCGGCGCATGCGCCCGATACCACGGATCGAGCGCGCGGGTCGCCTGGCGGGCATCGCCGATGGTGAGCGGGATCTGGAACGTGGCGGCGACTGGAAAGCGATCCGGTTCCAACCCCGGATTGACCAGCGCCAAGTCGACCGCGCCGGTGCTCACGCGGTCGAACTGTCCGCTGGAAGGCGTGGCGCCGGCGCTTTCCAATTCGATGGCGAGCGCGCCCGGCGCCTCCGCCTCGACCGACAACGCCCAATCGCGGGCTGCCATGCTGACCGGATGGGTCGGTGGCAGGCCCAGCGCGAATCGCAACCGCTCCGCCGCCGTACCCGGGCCGGCGGGCGCGAGAAGGATGGACAGGGCCGCGCCGATCAGGGCGCCGGTACGGATTAGGCCGCGCATGGCGGCGCATCTTATAGAGACGCATTGTGTCGGGAAAGCGGCGCTTCAGGGCAGGCCGGCGAAGCGCGATTCCTGCAGGCCACTGACACCTGGACGCAATGCCAGCAGGTTGCCTGCTTCCGGCTCGCGCGCACGCTCGGCCTCGCTCATTCGCTGGCAGGCGCTGGTCACGTAGAGCGTGCCGAGATCCCCGTCGCCGAAGGCGCAGCAGGTCGGCGCCGAGACCGGCAGGGGAATTTCCCGGTCGATACGGCCATCCGGGCGGTAGCGCACGAGGCGGCCGCCGCCATAGACGGCGTTCCACAGGCACCCGTCCGCATCGACCGCGGAACCATCGGGCCGTCCGCGACCCTCGGACAGGACCGCGAAAACCCGTTCGCCACGCATCGTCCCCTCTGCCTGGTCGTAATCGAAAGCCCAGATCGTCCGGCGGTAGGTATCGGCGAAATACATGACCGTGCCATCCGGGCTCCAGGCGATGGAGTTGGGCACGATGATGCCGTCGCGGAACCTGCGGCAGGAAAGATCGGCGCCGATGCGGTAGAGCGCGCCCTCCGGTTCCCGGCGCGGATCGCACATGGTCCCGGCCCAGAACCGCCCGGCGCGGTCGCAGCGGCCGTCATTGAAGCGGTTATCGGGCCGGTCGGGCTCAGGATCGAGAATGGGACGCAGCGCGCCGCTGACCGGATCGAGCCAGGAGAGACCGCCCCGCCCCGCGGCGAGCAGAAGGTTGCCGGTTTCGGTCAGGGCGAAACTTCCCACTGCCCGCGCCGTCGCAACGTGGCTCTCGCGGCCGCTCGAAGGATCGAGGTGATGCAGCATGCGGCCGAGGATGTCGACCCAGAGCAGCCGGCCGCTGCGTTCGTCCCAGATCGGGCATTCCCCAAGTTCGTTCGCCACCGCCGCCACGCGCTCGACCTTGATCATCGTGCACCTCCACAGGGCTCAGGATGCCAGTGCCCGAGCAAGGAAACTACCCCTAGTCGGATCGCCCTTTCGCTCCCACCACCGGCGGTTCGATGAATGGCAAATCCTTGCAAACTGCCGCGATCTCGACAGTTTTCGGCCGCCATGCTAGCTTTCGCGCAGTATCCGGGCGGGAGTTTCTGGTGCGGGGCCGCGACCTCGCCGCGTTCGACTTCGGGGGCAACACGACACATCGCGAGGCGGCCGGCGTATGGTCGCGCGCCATGCGACCGCGATGGGCGAAGTCCCATTGTGGCCATATTCGCGCGCTATCCAGATCGCCTGTCGCGAGGCGGGCCGCACATCACATCAGGGTCATTGCAGGCAATGCGCAAGTCTGGCGTTCTTATCGTCGCGTTTGTCATCCTGGCGAACCTGGCCGGCTGGATGGTTTTCAACCGTCCGCAACCGGCGCTGCCTTACGACCAGCATATCAACGGCGTCTCCTTCAGTCCCTATCGCGAAGGACAAAATCCGCTCGATGGTCGTCATCCGACCTTCGACGAGATCGACAGCGACCTGGCGCTGCTCGCCAACCGCGTCGGCAACGTGCGCACGTACAACGCCACCGAGGGGGCGATCGGTTCGGTGCCCTTTCTCGCCCGCCGCTACGGACTGCGGGTCACTGCCGGCGCCTGGATCGACGGACGGATGGAGCGTAACGAGCGCGAGATCGCGGCCGTCATCGCCCAGGCGCGCGAGTTCCGCAACGTGAGCCGCATCCTGATCGGCAACGAGGCGGTGCTGCGCGCCGATGTCACGGTGGAGGAACTGGTCACCTACATCCGCCGGGTGCGCACCCAGGTGCGGGTACCGGTCTCGACCGCAGAGCCCTGGCATGTCTGGCTCGCCCATCCCGAACTTGGCCGCGAGGTGGATTTCATCGCGATCCACGTGCTGCCCTACTGGGAAGGCATCCCGGCCGACAAGGCGGTGGAATATGCCTTCCAGCGCTACCAGCAGGTCAAGGACGCGTTTCCGACCAAGCCGGTGGTGATCACCGAATTCGGCTGGCCGTCCGAAGGCCGCATGCGGCGCGATGCCGCGCCGAGCACGGCCAACCAGGGCGTGGTCCTGCGCGGCTTCCTGAACGAGGCCAACCGCCGCGGCCTCGACTATTACGTCATGGAAGCCTTCGACCAGCCCTGGAAGCGCAATATCGAGGGCAGCGTCGGCGGCTACTGGGGAATATGGGATGCGGCGCGCAATCCGAAGTTCCCGCTCGAAGGTCCGGTGATGAGCGTGCCGCACTGGCATCTGCTCGCGCTGATCGCCTCGGCCGTCGCCTTTCTGCCCATGGTCTGGTTTCTTTATCGCTGGAGCGATCTCAAGCCGACCGGGCGCATGTTCTTCGCCGGCCTGATCCAGATTTGCGCCTCGGTCCTGGTTTGGACTGGCTATGTGGGTGCCAGCCAGTATTTCAGTTTCGGCACCGGTCTGATGTGGGCCGTGCTGGTGCCGCTTCTCGTCATGCTGCTGGTCATGCTGCTGGCCGAAGGGCTCGAGGTCGCCGAGGTGATCTGGTCGCGGCGCTTCCGTCGCCGCTTCCTGCCCTTCGTCGGCACGCCGGAAGGGCGCCTGCCCAAGGTCTCGCTGCACCTGCCGATCTGCAACGAACCGCCGCAGATGGTCATGCAGACGCTCGATTCGCTGGCGGCGCTCGACTATCCCGATTTCGAGGTCATCGTCATCGACAACAACACCAAGGACCCGAATGTCTGGCGCCCGGTCGAAGCCTACTGCGAACGGCTCGGGCCGCGCTTCCGTTTCTTCCATGAAGACGTGATGAAGGGCTTCAAGGCAGGGGCCCTCAACTTCGCGCTGGCGCGCACCGCGCCGGATGCCGAGGTGATCGGGGTGATCGACAGCGACTATGTGGTGAGCCCCGACTGGCTGCGCTCGCTCGTGCCCTATTTCGACAATCCCTCGGTCGGCTTCGTCCAGGCGCCGCAGGATCATCGCGACTGGCACGGCAACGCCTTCAAGGAGATGATCAACTGGGAATATGCCGGCTTCTTCAATATCGGCATGGTCCAGCGCAACGAGCGCGACGCGATCATCCAGCACGGCACGATGACGCTGATCCGCCGCGCCGCCCTGGCCCAGGTCGATGGCTGGGCGGAATGGTGCATCTGCGAGGATGCCGAGCTTGGGCTGCGGCTGCTGGTGGAAGGCTACCAGTCTGTCTATGTCAACAAGCGCTTCGGCCACGGCCTGACGCCGGACAGTTTCCTCGGCTACAAGAAACAGCGCTTCCGCTGGGCCTATGGCGCGGTGCAGATCCTCAAGCGGCACTGGCGCGAGATGCTGCCCGGACCCGGCCGCCGTCT
>JAHCJQ010000151.1 GCA_026126215.1 Alphaproteobacteria bacterium | reverse complement strand
CCCGCGATCTGGGGCTTGCCGCCGTCAACCGCACCGGCCCGCTCAGGCGCTTCTTCATGCGCCATGCCAGCGGCACGGTGGGCGAGCTGCCCCGCCTGCTGCGCGGGGAGATGGTTTAGGACGGCTGCTGGTCCGGCATCAGGAGGTTCGGCGCGACGATACCGAGTTGCAGATCGATCGCCGCCGCGTCGATGGCGCCATCGCGCGCCAGCACGGCATCCAGCCTGGCAGAATCCGATGCCAGCCAGTCGCGGACGGTGGCGCCGGCGGTGCTGCCGGCGACGGATATACGCAAGTCGTTGCCCGAGAGCGCGAAGCGGAGCTCGTGCAGGTCCGCATCAAGGATGCGCAGAATATCGGTCTCGCCGGCGGCATCCTCCGCCTGATTGAGGATCAGGTCCCAGCCATCGCTGCGACGGATCACATATTCGTCATTGCCCGCCCCTCCCGACATCGTGTCGGCGCCGGTGCCGCCGGTCAGCGTGTCGTCGCCGGCATTACCGCGCAGGGTATCGTTGCCGTTGACACCCTCAAGGTGGTTGCCGGCATGATCGCCGATCAGCGTGTCGTTACCGGTTCCGCCCCGCAGGTTCTCGACATTGACGATCCGGTCCCCGCCGCCGCAGCGAGGCCTGCACCGAAACCAACACCTGTCGCAAAGATGGCTCTTTCGTACTCGCCCTGCGAGCCACCCACGCCAGTTAACGCGGACGCCATGGCTGCATGCGCCTGCACCGCGATTTTCAGTGCAAGCGGCCCACCGAGCATGATTCCGCTGCTAATTATTGCACTCGCTACGTTACCGGTGATGCTGAGAATTGTTGATTTTGTTTGATCGTCCAGGTTGCTGGAACTGTTCTGTTCGGTACCGGTGTTTGCGGCAGTCATGGATTTCTTACCTCGCCGGTGAACGACAACCGGGATTCATCGGTGTGCTCCGGCTTGGCACCCATAATAAAACTGCACATAGTATAAATACAGAAAAAGAAATTATGATAAAATGTAACACTACTGCAAAATCTCGAGGCATAAGCCTGCTTATACTTCCAATTATTTTGAGATATGTGCTAATTAGCACTGGTTTATATTGGAAAGACAATAGTACAAATAAAGATAAAGAAAAATCTATATGAAATAAAAATGTAAATTTGATCTGTATATCAATTTAATATTACTAATTTTATATAATTTATTATCCATAGAGCGTAGTAAAATAAAAACCAATGATATAATGTAAACAGCCGGCATAATTACAAGCGTGGACATATATGCTTTATGTATGACTCTATAGTAAATTTTAAACTATCGTCTGTTGACAAAATACTGTGATACATATAAACAACTTTTCATATGCATAATAAGACTCAAGTAATATAACGCATGCATAATAAAACATAATGGAGAAAGCAGTTATTATTATGACAAAATATTTCGACATTGCCCAAATATAATTTTGTAATACTATTGGCATTACAGGCCGCGCCTCAATCATTCCAACTGAATACATATATACTTTTGCATTCTTGCCGCGCAGAATTTGTCTGATACGGACGAGCGTCATGATATGGATGGTCATTCCAATGAAGATCGGAATGAAAAGCGGATAGGCCACGGCGAGCGTGGCAACCAAAGCCGTATTCCAGGCCATACCGGCCAGCACTGCGGAAATGTCAACCCGCCTCGCCAATGTGGAACCACTCCCCCGCATATTCACGTGGGCTCCAGGCCCGACCAAGCTGCCCCGCCCCAATTTCCATAGATCGGCGAAGCCCAGTTCCAGCTTATCCCGCCGGTGTTGTAATCCCAGATACTCATTGGCGTTACTCCCTGCCAAGCCAGGACAAAATCCCGGCTTTGTCTGGCATTTCCAGGTAAATATTTGTCTTTATTTTTGGAATGCTCGATATCGTCTTTTGTTTTGTCTCGATATTTACGAAATGCACATTGTCGCAGGCATCTCTGTTTTCCCGTGAATATTGGCAGTAGGCAAATTCCTTGCCATCCGGGGTTATTTGAAGAAAAGATGGATTAATGAAGCCGTCGTGTTCGTACAGATATTTTCCAGAACTTGAGATCAATACCGGTCGGTAGACATACGCCGCCGCAACATGATGATCGTCAATTCTCCTTTGAGACACCATGAAAGATATCTGATTTCCTGAAATATCTGATGTCAGATCATGTAAATATTCTATTTTTTTTCTCTACTAGAAATAGATCGCGAACATAGTAATATTTTATTGCACCAAGATCGGATATTCTTAGTTCAAATATTACAGTATTTTATGTTTCCACTTTGATATATTTCATTTTCTTGTTTTGCATTCGACTTTGGCTCTATGTCTTTGAAATGTAGATGACACTGTGAATAAAGAGCAATTTTCGTTTCCGTGGCATAGAGTGGCCAATAGCATTGCCCGTCGAATGAATCGGAGGTCCTGGTAATTCCGGTTTTTAGATCCTGGACGGTGAACTTGTACCAGTCGAAATAGAGTCTCTTCTTGTAGGGGCCGCGCCCGAATATCTTCTGATCGAGCTTCGATCCTTCGAGGTCGAGCGATTCCTTGTAGCCAATGGTCTCTGCGTCGATCTGGATCGGCGCTGCTTTCGACGACAGCCTGGAGGTGAGAAGGTCCAGCTCGGACCGGCCGAGATGGGACCGGCCGAGATGGGCCCGGCCGATCTGCGTCACGTGCGGATGCCCGGTACGCAAGGTGACGAGCAGGTCGTCGGGCGAGAGGCCGGTCGTCAGGCCAATGATGCTGTGGGGCTCGCGCGTGAAAAGTTCGGACACGCTGTTGCGGTCGCGGTCCCAGACGAAGGCCCCCTGCCGGCTGGACTTCTTGGTGCCGATGAAGGCGAGCTTGCGTCCGTCGGAGGTGAAGGCGGCCCGGTGAATTCGCGCGATCTCGTCGTCCGGATAGAGCCAGGGCGAGAGGAACAGTTGCCATAGCGCGCCGGCGACGAGAACGAAAACGAGGAAAATGACCCGCCGGCGGCGCAGGACGATGCGCTCGCGTTCCCTGTCGATCTCCTCCCCGGCGTCCGTGTCCATGACGCGATCGTTCTCCCTGGGCGGGAACGGCCCGCCTGCCTGCGACGGGCATCGCGGGAGAGAACGCTACCAATGGTTCGGGACGGCGCGAGATCACAACTGCGTGCGCGGAGGGCCGCGCCCCCACCCCGCCCTCACGCCACGGCGACGCGGCGGTCCTCGAGCCGGTAGCAGCGGTCGGCGACATTGACCCAGGCCGGCTGGTGGGTGATGGCGAGGATGGTGAGGCGGCCGGCGAGGCCGCGCACATGCTCGCAGATCGCCCGCTCGGTGCCGGGATCGAGGGCGGAGGTGGCCTCGTCCAGGATCAGGAGCTTCGGCCGGCGGATCAGGGCGCGGGCGATGGCCAGCCGCTGGCGCTGGCCGCCGGAGAGCATCATGCCGCGCTCGCCGACCAGCGCCCGCAGCCGCTCGGGCTGCTGGGCGACGAAGTCCCAGGCGCCGGCCAGTTCGAGCGCGGCGCGCGCATCCGCCTCGGTCAGGGCGGGATCGCCCAAGGTCAGGTTGTCGAGGATGCTGCCATTGAGCAGCATCACCTCCTGCGGCACGTAGCCGACCTGGCGGCGCCAGGCGGCGATGTCGATTTCGGCGAGCGGCCGCCCGTCCATCAGCACCTCGCCGGCATCGGGCCGGTGCAGCCCGATCAGCAGGTCGGCGATGGTGGTCTTGCCGGCCCCGGACGGCCCGGTGACGGTGGTGAGCCTGCCCGCCTCGACCACGAGGCTCACATCCTCCAGCACGGCGCGGCCGGGATAGGCGAAGCTCGCATGGCGCAGTTCGAGCGCGCGCTCGAAGCGGGGTTCCGCCCGGCCCGGCCAGTCCTCGCCCTCCTCCTTCAGCCCGTCGATGGTGGCGGTCAGCGCCCAGTAGGCCGGCGCCGCGATCAGCGCCGACTGCACCGCCGCCTGCACGCCCGAGAGCGCCTTGACCGACTTGCCGAGCAGCACGCCGAGCAGCAGGAGCTGCGGCGCGTCGTAATGCAGCCAGCGGATCGCCACGTAGAAGGCGCCGGCGAGGCAGGCGACCTCGATCGGCTCGCGCAGATGCTGCACGAAGGCGCGCGCCGTCACCTGCCGGCGCAGCGCGCGATGCACGCGCCGCGAATGGCTGGCGAGCAGCGGCGCCAGGTTGAGATGCTTGCCCATCGCCTTGAGCGGCTTCATTCCGGTCAGGATGTCGGTGAGGTCGGCGAGCAGCAGGCGCGAATGCTTCACCTGCTTGCGGCCATGCCGGCGCGAGGAGGTGACGAGGCGGCGCAGCACCAGCGAGGAGACGAGGCCGACCGCGACCGCCGCCAGGAAGACCTGCCAGGAAACCAGAAGGGCCAGCAGAAGATAACTCGCCGCATGCACCGCCTGGGTGATGACGCGCGCCGCGTCCTGATAGGCGGTGGCGGCGGTCTGCGCCTCGCTCGAGATATTGGCGAGGAAGCGCCCGGCCGGCTGGCCGGCGAAATAGCGCCAGCGCGCCTGCAGCAACAGATCGACCAGGCTGAGGCGGAACTCGGTGGCGATGCGCGCCACGATGGCGCCGACATGGCTCTTCGACCAGATGGCAAGCAACTGGTTGAGCGAGAAGCCGACCACGACGATGAGCAGCAGGATGTTGAGCTCGGGCTTCAGGCGCAGGAAATCGAGCATGGAATAGACCGCGCGGTCGAGGGCGGAGCGCGGGCTGCCGCCCTCGCCCAGCGCCACGCTGAAGAGCGGCAGCACCGAGGCGAGCCCGATGCTCTCTGCCAGCACCGCGAGCAGCAGGCAGCCCAGCACCATCGCCTGCCGCCGCCAGCCGCCGGTGCGAAAGAAGATCTTCAGGATCTCGCGCAAGCGCTCAGTTCCGCTTCGGGTCGCGGCTCAGGCCCTTTTCCTCGAGCGCGCGCAGGTAATCCTGCCAGACCCTCTCCTGGGTCAGGCCCAGTTCGTAGAAATAGGCCCAGGAATAGAGGCCGGTATCGTGCAGATCGTCGAAGCGCAGCCGCACCGCGTAATTGCCGACCGGCTCCACGGCGATGATGTTGACGTGCCGCCGGCCGGCGATCAGCGTCTTCTGGCCCGGGCCATGGCCCTTGACCTCGGCGGACGGGCTCTCGACGCGCAGCAACTCGGCCGGGAAGGAGAAGCGCCGCCCGTCGGCGAAGTCGATCTCGAGGCGCTTCTCGGCGCTCTTCAGCCGGATCTCGAGCGGCGCGGGCCGGCCGGCGCGGTCATAGAAATCCTCGGCCATGTCAGTCCCGTCCGGCGCCCGGTGCGGGGCCGGCATCGAGACTGCGCGCCTCGTCCGGCAGCATGATCGGGATGCCGTCGCGGATCGGATAGGCAAGGCGCGCCTTCTCGCTGATCAGCTCCTGGCGCTCGCGGTCATAGACCAGCGGTCCCTTGGTCAGCGGGCAGACCAGGATTTCGAGAAGCTTCGGATCGATGCCGAGCCGGTTCGGATTGTCGGACATGAGGGTCCCTGT
>JAHCJQ010000150.1 GCA_026126215.1 Alphaproteobacteria bacterium | reverse complement strand
TGCTTGGCCCGCCGCTGCATGGCGGCGTAGCTCGTCCGCTGGACCGGCCCCTCGATGGTGCGCGAGACGATTTCCCGCTCGCCATGATATTGCGCCGCATAATCGATCAGCGACGAGATGAGCAGCGGGGCATCCTGCATCAGACCGCGCATGGTTCCTCCCTGAAATCACGCATAAACCGGCAAAACGGCGCACAGGATATGCAGCCGCCCGGCTTGGGTCAAAGACCTTGCTTCGGCCGGCGCCATGGCTGGCCGTTCCCGATCGGCCGTAGATGCAGCGTGTCGCTCATATCAGGCCCGTGAGGGCAACCTGTCCGACAGCCAATGCAGGATGTCCGCCGTGACCTCGTCGCGGTTGGTCTCGTTGAGCAGTTCGTGACGGGCATCCTTGTAGAAGACATGGGTGACGTGCGTCAGGCCCGCCGCCTGCCAGGCCGCAAGCAGCCTGGTCAACCCCCTGGTGCCCGCGCTCACCGGATCGGCCGTGCCGGCGATCACCAGGAGCGGCAGGTCCCCGGGCAGGCGTGCCAGCATCTCCGGCGCGGCAACGCGGGGCAGGTTGGCAAGCAGTTCGCACCAGAGTTCGGTGCAGCAGACGAACCCGCAGAGCGGATCGGCGATATAGGCGTCGACCTCGGCCGGATCGCGGCTCAGCCAGTCGAATTCGGTCCGGGCCGGACGGAAGGCGCGGTTGAACTCGCCGAAGGAGAGCCGGTTGAGCAGGACCGACCGACCACGCGGCCCGAGACGGAAGCGTTCGATCTGCGCCACGAGCCGACCGAGGGTCACGAGTGGACCGGGCGGACCGTCGGACCCGCACAGGATGACGCCGGCCAGCGCGGCGCCGTGCTCTGCCATGAGCTGCTGGCCGAGGAACGACCCCATCGAATGTCCGAAAAAGAAGATCGGCAGGCCAGGATGCTGCACCGCCAGGTTGCGGTTGATCTGCCACAGATCGTCGAGGACGCGCCGCCAGCCGTCCCGTTCGGCAAAGAAGCCGAGATCCGCTGCTTTCACCGCCGTCCGCCCATGGCCGCGATGGTCGCCCGCATGGACGGCGATGCCGGCACCGGCCAGCGCGGCGGCAAAGCGGCCGTATCGGCCACCATGCTCGGCCATGCCGTGGGCGATCTGCAGGACCGCCCGGGGCTCCCCGTCCGGCAGCCAGCGGCGCATATGGAGCTCCGTGCCGTCGGATGCCCTGAACTGGTATTCGTGCGGCTGCAGCGCCACGCTCCTCCTCCCGCCCCCGGAAGCCGATCCTGCCACGCGAGGAGGCATTTTGACAGGTCCACCCGCGACCGGCTCTAATGGTGCCTCAGCTTCGCCCGCCTGCCAGGGGATCACGATGACGTTCCAGGGTAACTCCGCCGCCAGCCGCGACATGGCCCACCTGCTGCATCCGCAGACCAACCTCGCGGTCCATGCCGAGAAGGGTCCACTGATCCTGGAGAAGGGCAAGGGCATCTGGGTCTATGACGATGCCGGCAAGGGGTATATCGAGGCCCTGGCGGGATTGTGGTGCACCTCGCTCGGCTTCGGCGAGGAGGAATTGGTCAAAGCGGCGATCAAGCAGATGCGCGAGCTGCCCTACTATCACCAGTTCGGATCCAAATCGACCAACCCTGGCATCGAACTCGCCGAGAAGCTCAAATCCATCGCGCCGACGCCCTTCTCAAAGGTCTTCTTCGTCAATTCCGGGTCGGAGGCGAACGATACCCAAGCGAAGATCGTCTGGTACTACAACAATGCCATCGGCCGCCCGCGAAAGAAGAAGATCATCTCGCGCCTGCGCGCCTATCACGGCGTCACGGTGGCCTCCGCCAGCATGACCGGCCTGCCGGCGATGCACCGCGACTTCGACCTGCCGCTGCCTGGCTTCCTTCACGCCGACTGCCCGCACCATTACCACTTCGCCCATGACGGCGAGAGCGAGGAGGAATTCGCCAGCCGCCTCGCCGGCAATCTCGAGCAGATGATACTGCGCGAGGATCCGGAAACGGTCGCCGCGTTCATCGCCGAGCCGGTCATGGGGGCCGGCGGCGTCATCGTGCCGCCGCGGACTTATTTCGAGAAGGTGCAGGCAGTGCTGCGCAAGTACGACATCCTGTTGATCGCCGACGAGGTGATCTGCGGTTTCGGCCGGACCGGCAACATGTGGGGCTCGGAGACCTTCGGCATGAAGCCCGACCTCCTTTCGTGCGCCAAGCAGCTTTCCTCCGCCTACATGCCGATTGCCGGCGTGATGATCTCCGAGCCGATCTACGAGGCGATGGTCGCCGAGAGCCGGAAGATCGGAACCTTCGGCCATGGCTTCACCTATTCCGGCCACCCGGTGCCGGCGGCGGTTGCCCTGCGCACGCTCCAGCTCTATGAGGAACGCGACATGCTGGGTCATGTGCGCCGGGTTCAGGAGCGCTTCCAGGCCCGCCTTCGCCGCTTCGCCGACCATCCGCTGGTCGGCGAGGTGCGCGGCGTAGGCCTGATCGGCGCCATCGAACTGGTGGCCGACCGCAAGGCCCGGCGCAATTTCGATGCCTCGAAAGGTGTCGGCGCCTACTGCCTGGCCCGCTCGCAGGAGCATGGCCTGCTGCACCGCTCGCTGACCAACGATGCGCTTGCCTTCTGCCCGCCACTGATCATCACCGAGGCGGAGATCGACGACATGTTCGACCGCTTCGCCAGGGCGCTCGACGAGACAGAGACCTGGGTGTCGCGCGAGAAGCTGCGCGAGGCCGCCTGAGCCCGCGCCGCGCCGCCGGCGAATTTGCCGCTTGCCGGGCAGCGCGGGCCGGTACAGGCTCGGCGCCCCGCCAGCGCGCGGGCGTCATGCCACTCAGAGGAACTACCTGATGTCGCTTCCCAAGTCGCTCGAAGGCCGCCTCAACCTGCCGGTCATAGGCTCCCCCATGTTCATCGTCTCCGGGCCGGAACTCGTGATCGCCCAGTGCAAGGCGGGGATCGTCGGCTCCTTTCCCGCGCTCAACGCCCGGCCGGCGGAGATGCTCGAACAATGGATCCTGCGCATCAAGAAAGAATTGGCAGATTACGCCGCCGCCAATCCGGGAAAGCCGGTGGCGCCCTTCGCGGTCAACCAGATCGTCCACCAGTCGAACGACCGGCTTGCCCACGATGTCGATGTCTGCGTGCGTCAGGAGGTGCCGATCATCATCACCAGCCTGCGCTCGCCGCGCGAAGTCGTGGGCAAGGTGCATTCCTATGGCGGCATCGTCCTGCATGACGTGATCAATGTCCGCCATGCGCGCAAGGCGCTGGAGGAAGGCGTGGACGGCCTGATCCTCGTCTGCGCCGGGGCCGGCGGTCATGCCGGCGCGCTCAGCCCCTTCGCGCTGGTATCCGAGATCCGCGAGTTCTTCGATGGTCCCTTGGTCCTCTCGGGCGCCATCAACAATGGCCGGGCCATTCTTGCCGCGCAGGCCATTGGCGCCGACCTCGCCTATATGGGCACCCGCTTCATCGCCACTGCCGAGGCGAATGCCAGCCCCGAGTACAAGCGCATGCTGATCGAAAGCACGGCGAGCGACATCGTCTATACCTCTCTCTTCACCGGCGTGCATGGCAATTACCTGAAGCATTCCGTGGCGCGGGCCGGCCTCGACCCGGACAACCTGCCGGCGGCGGACAAGAGCACGATGAATTTCGGCAGCGGCGGCAATCAGAAGGCCAAGGCCTGGCGCGATATCTGGAGCGCCGGCCAGGGGACGGGCGGCATCAAGGATGCGCCGCCCGTGGCCGAGTTGGTTGAGCGGCTGAAACGTGAATATACCGAGGCCAAGGCGCGCCTGGCGGCCGCTTGAGCGTCGGCAACTGACGAGGATCGGCCATGAGCGCGACACCCTTCCGTTTCGATGGCAAGCATGTATTCGTCGCCGGCGGTACGAGCGGCATCAACCTTGGCATCGCGCTCGGCTTCTCCGCCGCCGGCGCGCGCGTCTCCGTGATGAGCCGCAACCCGGACAAGGTGAAGTCTGCAGCGGCCGAGATCGCCGCGCACGGGCCATCCGCCGGCTTTGCGGGCGATGTGCGCAGCTACGAGGCGGTTGCGGCGGCGCTTGCCGGTGCGCACGCGAAGTTCGGTGAGATCGACGTGCTGATCTCGGGCGCGGCAGGCAACTTCGTGGCGCCGGCGCTGGGGATGTCGTCGAACGGCTTCCGTGCGGTCATGGAAATCGACCTGCTCGGCACCTTTCACGTCATGCGCGCCGCGCACCAGTACCTGACGAAGCCGGGTGCCTCGGTGATCAATATTTCCGCGCCACAGGCCTACGTGCCGATGATGCTGCAGTCCCATGTCTGCGCCGCCAAGGCGGGGATCGACATGCTGACCCGCACACTCGCCATGGAATGGGCGCGCGATGGTATTCGTGTCAATTCCATAGCACCCGGCCCGATCGAGGAGACTGAGGGCATGGCCCGTCTCGCCCCGACGGAAGAAGCGCGCCAGGCGTCCATGCGCCGCATTCCGCTGGCGCGCTGGGGTCGCAAGGACGAGATCGCGGGCGTGGCGCAGTTCCTGAGTTCGCCGATGGCGGCCTATATCACCGGCGTCGTGCTGCCGGTCGATGGTGGGCAGAATATCGGCGGCTACAACGCGACCGCGCTCGACATGGCCGACCGCATGGGCATCGCGGCTCGCGGTTGAGCCCCCACCGCCCGTTCCAGCCACTCCGCCGCCTCGGCCCATGCATCGCGCGGCATGGAAGGACGGAACCAGCCGAAATGGCCTAGCCGGTCCTGGCCGAAATCCTCCGGCCGCCAGCTCACCCGCTCCACCCTCGCCCGCGGGTAGAAATCACCGAGCGCGTCAACCGCCTTGCGCGGTGCCATCCAGTCGTCGCTGATATCGACGATGCGCAGCGGGCAGCGCAGTTCGTCGTTGAAGGGGCGCAGCGCCCGTCCGCTCTCATCCGACAGGTAATGTGGCTGCCGGCACCAGGCCGCCCAGTCCAGCGCAACGCTGCGCGGCAACGCTTCCCCACCCAGCAGTCGGCCGGGCAGATGGCCGAACAGGCGGACGGTCACGGGCAGCATCAGATACCACAGCACCGCCATGCGGTAGCGCTGCGGTGCCGGCCAGTTGCCCCAGTAGCCGTTTTGCGCCCCGACCAGCAGGCCGGCCGCGACCTCGCCGGCGAGCGGATTGAGGCCAAGCATCTGCCCACCGGCGGAATGACCGACGATGGCCAGGGCACGATTGGGGAAACGGCGGCGCAGGAAGCGGCTGGCGGCCGCCTGATCGAGCGCGCCCCAATGGCGCATCCGTGCTCCGGCATCGCGCTGCCGCCCTGCGCGCGAGCCGGCGATGCCGCGATAGTCGTAGGTGAGCACGGCGAAGCCGCGCGTCGCCATGAATTGTGCGAAGGAATCGTAGTAGCGTCGCGGCACAGCCGTTGCCGGATTTATCTGCAGGGCGATCCCGTTGCCCATACCGGGTTCGTAGATGGTCGCCGCCAGGCGCCAGCCATCGGCGGCCTCCAGGCAGAACTCCTCGATCCGCATTCTTCCCCTCCGGATTGGTCAAGCCGGGGGAGACTGCGCCTGCAATGCGCGGCGGACAAACCAGAAAG
>JAHCJQ010000015.1 GCA_026126215.1 Alphaproteobacteria bacterium | reverse complement strand
GCTGGCGCTCCATGTCGGCATCGCCAGCGGTCAGGTCGTGGCCAGCGGCACCGGCAGCGACAGCCATCGCGAGTATACGGTGATCGGCGATTCGGTGAACCTGGCGGCGCGACTGCAGGGACTGGCCGGGCCAGGCGAGACCCTGATCTCCGGCTCTGTGCAACGACAAGTCGCCAGGCGGTTTACGACCACCCGGCTGGGGCCCCGGCAACTGAAAGGCATCGAGCGCCCGGTCGAGGTCTGGCGCATCGACGGCGCGCAGGAGCCGGCAGGCGAGCGGCGCGGAACACCCTTCGTCGGGCGACGGGCCGAACTTGGTCAATGCCGGGCCATCCTGCAGGAGGTGGTCGCCAGGGGAGATGGACAGACGATCCTCTTGCGCGGCCCAGCCGGGATCGGCAAGACCCGCCTCGCCGAGGAGGTCGCCCGCGCCGCGCGCGAATACGGATTTGCCCTGCATCGCAGCCTGGTGCTCGATTTCGGCTCGCGCAAGGGACAGGCCGCGGTTCCCGCCCTGGTGCGCAGCCTGCTCGGGCTCCCCTCCTCCAGCACAAGGGAGGAGCGCGGCCGCGCGGCGGACGCAGCCTTCGCTGCCGGGGCTTTCGCGGCCGCCGACAGGGTCTTTGTCAACGACCTGCTCGATATGCCGCAGCCGCTGGAGTTGCGCGCGCTCTACGACGCGATGGACGACACCGCGCGGCGCGAGGGCCGCAGGACGTTGCTGGCGAGCCTGGTCACGTGGGCCAGCCGCGACATGCCCCAACTTGTCATGGTCGAAGACCTGCATTGGGCCGATACCGCCACGCTCGACAGTCTCTCGGCGGTCATGGCAGCGGCCGGCGATAACCGCGTGGCCCTACTGGCCACGACCCGGCCGGAAGGCGATCCGATGGAAACCGCCTGGCGCACGATCGCACTGGACCGGCCCATCAGCATCATCAATCTGGGACCGCTCCGCCTCGGCGAGGCGCGCGAGATGGCGGCGAGTTTCGCCCGGGCGAACGAGGACCGGCTGACGGAGTGCCTCGAACGGGCGGCCGGCAATCCATTGTTCCTGGAGCAACTTCTGCAGAGCGTCATCGAGAACGCCTCGGCGGCGAGCGAGGTACCGGGCTCGATCCAGAGTCTCGTGCAGGCGCGGATGGACCGGCTCAGGCCCCTCGACAAACGGGCGCTTCAGGCCGCATCGGTTTTCGGGCAACGATTCTCGTTGGCATCGATTCGGCATCTGCTCGATGCGCCGGACTATGACTGCACAGAACTGCTCCGCCAGCAGCTCATTCGGCCGGAGGGCGAGGATTACCTCTTTGCCCATGCGCTGATCCGCGACGCGGTCTATGGCTCGATCCTGACCGCCGCGCGCGCTCGTCTGCACCTGAAGGCAGCCGAATGGTTCGCGGGCGGTGACCCAGTGCTTCATGCCGAACATCTCGAGCTTGCAGGCGATGAGCGGGCACCTGCCGCCTTTCTCGAAGCGGCCCGGGCGGAAGCGGCAAGCTACCGCTACGCTGCGGCGATCGCCCTTCTGACACGGGGAAGGACACTTGCGAATGTTCCCGCGGACAAGGTGGCACTCTCCCTCGCGCTGGGGGAAGCAGAGCACGATACCGGCGAGCTGACAGGGGCCAGGGCGGCATTCGAGGAAGCCCTCGCGGCAGCGGACGACGAAGCGGCGCGCTGTCGTGCCTTGCTTGGCATCGCCGGTGTCAAGCGGATCACGGAGGATCTGGATGGCGCGCTGACCGATCTCGACGTCGCGCAGGCAATCGCGGACCGCGTTGGCCTTGTCGCCGAGGCGGCGCGAGCACGTTTCATCAGGGGCAACCTGCTGTTCCCACGTGGGGAGATCGAAGGCTGCCTGCGCGAACACACGCGTGCCCTGGAACTGGCGCGGCAGGCGGGTTCGGCCGAAATGGAGGCGGCCGCCCTTGGCGGGTTGGGCGATGCGGAATACATGCGCGGCCGCTACCACAGCGCCAGCCAGCGGTTTACGGAATGTGCCGCGGTCAGCCGCCGGCACGGCTTCGGCCGGACCGAGGTCGCGAATCTGCCGATGATCGCCATTACGTCGCTTTGGTGCGGTGCGATCGATCCGGCGCTGGAGGCAGCCCTGGCCGCGGTCGAGGCTGCGCGACGGGTTGGGCACGGCCGGGCCGAGATGATCGCGCACCATTCGGCTCACGTCTGCTACAAGCCTCTCGGCAATCTGGAGCGCGCCGCCCATCATGCACGGGCTGCCACCGCTCTGGCGGTTCAACTCGGCGCCCGCCGCTTCGAGGCCGAATCAGAATGCTTTCTTGCCGATGTCGAATATATGGAGGGCACGGCGGACGAGGCACTGCGCAGGGTCCGCCGCGCCGTGGCGATCATCCGTGAAACCGGCATGGCATATATGGGGCCGATGATCCTGGGGGCACTCGCGGCAATGACGGATGACCTTGCGGAGAGGCGGGCGGTCACGGCCGAGGCGGAAGCGATGCTCGATCAGGGCTCGATCAGCCATAACCACATCTTCTTCCGGACCAGGATCATCGACGCATCCCTCGGCAGCGGCGAGTACGAGGAGGCGGCCCGTCATGCGCGTGCCCTGAAGGATTACTGCACCGAGCCGCAGATGGTCGCCCTGCTGTTCTACGCGGATCGCGGACTTGCAGTGGCGCAAGCCCTTCGTGGCGAGCGTGCCGCCGGGCTGGCGGCCGAACTCGATCGCCTTATCGAGACCGGAGAAAACCTGCAGCACCGGACGGCGCTTCCCGAGCTGCACAAGGCGCGGCGGATGGTGGCGGTCTAGAGCCTTTCATCGCCTGAGGATGCCGCCGAGGATGCCACGCACCACGGCGCGGCCGATGGACGCGCCGAGCGAACCGGCGACCGATTTGCCGACCTCGGCCGCGAGTCCGCCGGCGACACGGGTGGTGACGGTGCGCGTCACCGAACGCGCGACGTGCTGCGAGGTGGTCAGGCGTTTGCCCCGCGGACGGCTGGTGCCGAGGATGTCGCCGAGCCAGCCGCCGACGCCGCCGGCCGTACCGGTTTCGCCGGGACCCTCCGTCGATGGCGCGGGAGCCGGGGCGGCCGCGACCTTGGTGTCGACATAACTCGCCAGAATTTCGTAAGCGGATTCTCGATCCACGGTCTTGTCATAAGCGATCCCGATCGGGCTCCCGGCAATGACAGTGCGACGCTCCTGCTCCGAGAGCGTGCCGATGCGCGAGGACGGCGGCCGGATCAGCGTCCGCTGCACGACCGAAGGCGCGCCTTTGCCTTCGAGAGTCGAGACCAGCGCCTCGCCCACTTCGAGCTGGGTGATGGCCTCGAAGGCGGAAAATTCCGGGTTCGGCCGGAAGGTATCGGCCGCCGCCTTCACCGCCTTCATGTCGCGCGGCGTGAAGGCCCGCAGTGCGTGCTGGATGCGGTTGCCGAGCTGGGACAGAACCGTATCGGGCACGTCCATCGGGTTCTGCGTCACGAAATAGATGCCGACGCCCTTCGAGCGGATCAGGCGGGCGATCTGCTCGATCTTCTTCAGCAATGCCTTCGGCGCGTCCTCGAACAGCAGGTGCGCCTCGTCGAAGAAAAAGACGAGGCGCGGCTTCTCCGGATCGCCGATTTCCGGCAGCTCCTCGAACAGTTCCGAAAGCAGCCAGAGCAGGAAGGTCGCATAGAGGCGCGGCGACTGCATCAACGTGCTCGCCGCAAGGATATTGATGACGCCGCGCCCGTCGCGGGTCGTGCGCATCAGCTCGGAAACGTGCAGCGCCGGCTCGCCGAAGAAGCGGTCGCCGCCCTGCTCCTCGAGCACGAGCAGCGCGCGCTGCAGCGCGCCGACGCTCGCCTTCGAGACATTGCCATAACGGGCGCCAAGCTCGCTCGCGCGCTCGGCCACGTGGGCCAGAAGCGCCCGCAGATCCTTGAGATCGAGCAGCAGCAGACCTTCATCGTCGGCAAGGCGGAAGGCTATGTTGAGCACGCCTTCCTGCGTCTCGTTCAGGCCGAGGATTCGCGCGAGAAGAAGCGGCCCCATCTCCGACACCGTGGTCCGGACGGGGTGACCATCCCTGCCGAAGAGGTCCCAGAAGACGACCGGAAAGGCTTCGTGGCGGTACTCGCCGGCAAACTTTATCTTCTTTGCGCGCTTGATGACGAAATCCTTCTCCTCGCCCGCCGCGGCCAGGCCGGCGACGTCGCCCTTGATGTCGGCGCAAAAAACTGGAACGCCCGCATTGGAGAATCCTTCCGCCAGGATCTGCAAGGTGATCGTCTTGCCGGTGCCGGTTGCACCGGCGACGAGGCCGTGACGGTTGGCGAAGCGCAGCGCGAGATATTCGGGTTTCGAACTGGCGCCGAGGAAAAGCTTGTCTCTCTGCTGGACCGGCATCGCCTACCTGCTCCGTTGCCTTCGACCCGCATTGTAGGGTTGCTTTCCGGCCCGCGCAAAACCGCAGAGCGTCAGGGTGTCTTTTCCAATGCCTTCCGCCCGTCTAGTCTTGGCGGCCAACTATCGGGGGGCGAGCATGGTCGATCTCGGCAGCCGCGTATCCATCTACCAGCCGGAGCAGAAGGACCTCAAGTTCCCGGAGGAGCCCGGTTTCAACTCCAACCAGGAATTGCGGCTGCATCGCAAGAAGCGCCTGGTCGCGGCCTGCCGCGCCTTCGCGCGCGAGCGGCTCGATTACGGCTTCGCCGGCCATCTCACCATCCGCGATCCGGCCCATCCGGAACTCTACTGGACCAACCCGATGGCGGTGCATTTCGATCAGGTCAGGGTCTCCAACCTGATTCTCGTCGACCACGCCGGCAAGGTGGTCGAAGGCGAGCATGCGGTCAACCGGGCGGGCTTCGTGCTGCACGCTGCCGTGCACGAAGCCCATCCCGACATCCTCGCCATGTGCCATGCACACACGGTCTACGGCACGGCTTTCGCCGCGCTTGGCCGGCCGCTCGAGCCGATCACGCAGGATGCCTGCGCCTTCTTCGAGGACCATGCCGTCATCACCGAGGATGCCGGCCAGGTGGCGGTGGAGGACGATGCCGGGCCGCGCGTCGCCACGGCTTTCAAAGGCGTGAAGGCGGCGATCCATCAGAACCACGGCCTCTTCTCCGCAAGCCGCCATTCGATTGACGCGGCTGCATTCTGGTTCATGGCGCTGGAACGCTGCTGCCGGCAGCAATTGATGGTCGAGGCGACCGGTCGCACGCCGGTGCGCATCCCCGACGACAAGGCGCGCTACAGCCGCGAGCATGTGGGCAGCGAGTATATCGGCTGGCTGCACTTCCAGCCGATATATGACGAACTCGCCGCCCGCGCACCCGACATGTTCGACTAGCGGCCTGCTACTTGGAGCTTTCCGGCGGCGCCGCCTCCCCTTCGCTCAGTTTCTCGTCCGGGGCGATCCCATTGCCGATGTGCGGCAGCGTCTGCAGGACGATGGTGCGCACGCGCGGCCAGCGATCCCTTGGTTGGCCTTCTGCCGGCAGGCTGACATCCTCGTAAAAGATATCCTCCGGCGTGCCTTCTACGGCGCAGAACTTGATGGCGACGATCGGGCTGCCAGCGCCGGCGCCGGGACTGTCGAGGGCCTCCCAGATCAGGGCGCGGATCTTCGGGCCGAGCCTCGCGCCACGCGGATCGCGTTTGTCATGCAGGTTGAGCAGGAACAGCCACCAGCGCCGCGCCGGTTCGTCGGTGGGCGAACGTCCGGGATGGATGCCGAGGGCAACCGAAATCTGGCGCAACGCGCGGTTCTCCGCTGGATCGAAAAGGGCCTTCAGCCGGTCCGTGCTCCGCACCTCGGCAAAGCCGGTCTGGTTGAATCGGCGATCGAGCCGGTTGACCACCTCGATCGTGAATTCGGTGTCGAACAAGAGACCCATCGCGGCATCCTCCGTGATCAGCGGGACCGGTCGTCGCGGCCGGCAGCATCGTCGCCGAGGGCGGCACGCAGCGCCGCGCGCCGGGCGAGGCCACGTGCTCCGAGCCTTCCCCCCCGCGCGGCGCCAAATACCAGCGGCAGGCCAATTACCAGCGCCCATTCGTCCGCGGCCGCCTCGCTGCTCAGCCATGGATAAATTGGATCGGCCGGCGGCCCGCCGAGATGGTGGCCCGTCTCGTGCGCCAGCGCGAAGGCGAGCCCGGCCAGCCCGATCGTCCGATGCCGCACCAGGCCGCCATAGAGCCGCACGCAGCGGAGCGGGCCAAGCCGGAAGGCCTGGGCGTTCGCCAGCGCGGTCCCGGCGAAGATGTCGTACCTGATCTCGGGAAAGGTGGCCGCGAAACGACGCACCAGCGATTCGGCGCGGCGCCAGGGGCGCGGATCCCGCGCCGGCCAGCAATCGCCCGGTTCGGATTCGAGGCCAAGCACGCCCTGCGGCATGGCGCCCCCCATCAGTCCAGCGCGCAATCTTACCAGAACTCGCGCGCCGATCCATCAATGGTTGAGGGGCGCAAGTTACAGCTTGGCCGGAGCCCAAACTCCGCGCCGGGGCACCCGAAACATCCGTCAATAGAGCTGGGGACGGCCCGGCACCTTGACCCGCACCCGGTAGACCGAGGTCGAGGCCGTGATGAACAGGCTCCGCATGTCATCATCGCCCCAGCAGAAGTTCGCGGTGTATTCGGGCACCTTGATGACGCCGAGCGCGGTGGCATCGGGCGCAAAGACATGGATGCCGCCCGGCCCGCAACAATAGAGATTCCCGGCGCCGTCGATCTTCATGCCATCGGGCGCCCCCGCGCCGTCGCCTTTCGTCTCTGCCCAGACGCGCCCGTTGGCGAGCGTGCCGTCGGGGCGCACATCGAAGACGCGGATATGCTGACGATCGGTATCGTTGACGAAGAGGCGCGTTTCGTCCAGCGAGAAGCAGAGACCGTTGGGCTGCGCGAAATCGTCCGCGAGCAGGGTCAGCCTCCCGCCGTCGGACTCGGCGCGGTAGACGCCACGAAAATCAAGTTCGCACTCCCGCTTGCGGCCGTAATACTCCATCCGCCCGTAGGTCGGATCGCTGAAATAGATGCCGCCGTCGCTCCGCACCACGATGTCGTTCGGGCTGTTCAGTTCCTTGCCCTTGTAGTGGCTGGCGATCACGCTGATGCGCCCGTCCGCTTCCGTCCGGGTTACCTGGCTCGAGGCATGTTCGCAGGCAAGCAGCCGTCCCTGCCGATCCCAGGTCAGCCCGTTCGACATGTTGCAGGGCTTGCGGAATGTACTGACGCCCTTGTCGGCACTCCAGCGGCGCAAGTGATCGCCCGGCATGTCGCTGAACAAGAGGAACCTCTCCCTGGGGTGCCAGAGCGGCCCCTCGGTGAACAGGAAGCCGGTGCCGATCTGCTCGAACGCCACCTCCTCGCCGACGACGGCGGAGAACCGTGCGTCCCGGATCTCGACCGACATGGCTACTTGGCCTGCTTCTTGAGTTCGCTGACGGTCTTGGCGCCGACATACCAGTCGTCCGCCTTGACATCCTCGAACACGACCCAGACCGCTTCCTTCGGCAGCTCCGCCACTTCGCTGATGGCGGACGTCACACGGCGGCTGATCTCGTCCTTGCGCTGCTGCGAATGGCCTTCGAGTATGCGGATATTCACGAACGGCATGATTGGGCTCCTTTCCTCTGATAGAAGCTTTCACAAGGCAAGCAGGCGGTCGCGCAGCACGGCATCCTCGCGCAGTTCCGAGGCCGGTCCGGAATGCCGGACCGTGCCCTTCTCCAGCACATAGACCCGGTCGGCGAGGCGAAGGGAAAAATCCACCCCCTGCTCCGCCAGAAGAATGGTGAGGCCCTGCTGCTTCAGTTCGCCGACCTGCTCGAGCAGACGGTCGACGACGAGCGGCGCCAGTCCTTCGGATGGTTCGTCGAGTAGAAGCAGCTCGGGATTGCACATCAGGGTGCGGCCGATGGTGAGCATCTGCTGCTCGCCGCCGGAGAGAAATCCCGCCTGCCGGTCGGCGAGTTCCCGCAGCTTGGGAAAGACCTCGTAGACCCGCTGCACGTTCCACGGGCCGGGTCTGCGGCAGGCGCGCTGCGCCACGTCCAGATTCTCCCAGACCGTGAGTTCGGCAAAAACACGCCGGTCTTCCGGCACCAGGCCGATTCCGGCTCTCGCCACGCGGTGCGGCGGCCAACCGGCGATGTCCCCGCCCTTCCACACCACGCGCCCGGCACTCGGCCGCGTCAGACCCATGATGGAGCGCATGGTGGTCGTTTTGCCGACGCCATTGCGGCCCAGCAGGCAGACGCATTCGCCTGCCGCGATCTCGAGCGAGATGCCGAACAGGACGCGCGAGAGGCCGTAGGCGGTTTGGATGTCGTGCAGGGCAAGGAGCGCGCTCATTCCCGCTCTCCCAGATAGACGCGGCGCACTTCCGTATCGGCGCGCACCACTTCGGGCGCGCCGAGCGCGATCAGCCGGCCCTGGTGCAGCACGCCGATGCTCTGCGCGATGGAAAACACTACCTCCATGTCATGCTCGGTGAAGAGCAGCGTTAGCCCGCGCTCGCGCGCAATGCGGGCGATCAGGTCGATCGTCTCGTGCGTCTCGGCCGCTGACATCCCTGCAGTCGGCTCGTCTAGCAGCAGGATGTCCGGATCGCTGGCCAGCGCGATACCCAGCTCGATCTGCTTCTGGTTGCCATGCGACAGGGCCCCGGCTGGGCTGTCCGCCTTGTCAGCGATGCCGAGGGAGTGAAGAAGCGCTTCAGTCTCGGCGCGATAAAGCGTCTCCGAGCGGCGCCAGAAATTCCGTCCCATGCGGTGATGGGCGATCAGCGCCGCCTGGATGCATTCGAAGACGCTCAGATGCGGAAAGATGTTGGTACGCTGGAACGAGCGGCCGACGCCAAGGCGGCAGATTTCATATGGCGGTGCGCCGGTGATGTCGCGGCCGGCCAGCAACACCTGCCCGGCACTGGGCGGGATGTGCCCGGTGATCAGGTTGAACAGCGTCGACTTCCCCGCGCCGTTCGGGCCGATGATCGCCATGATGGAGCCTCGCGGCAGCTCGAAGCTGACGCCGGCCACGGCGCTGAAGCCGCCGAAGCGCTTGTGCAGGTCGCGGAGTTCAAGCATTCCCGCGCCTCGTCAGCCGGCGGCCGGCCGCGACCAGCGCGCCGACGATCCCGCCCGGAAAGCCGAACAGAAGGATCACCAGGATGCTGCCAAGGATCAGCGGCCAGTATTCCGTATAGGATGTGATCTGCTGGTTTAGGAGCGTCAGCACCATCGCGCCAACGGCCGGCCCCCAGAAATGCCCCATGCCGCCGAGAATGGTCATGATCAGGACTTCCGCCGACTTGGTCCAGTAGGCGAAATCCGGAAAGACGCCACGATTGAAGATGCCGAACAGCGCGCCGGCAAGGCCGGCGAAGAAACCGGCGACGGCGAACGCGGCGAGCTGATAGCGGCGGACATTGATGCCTATGAACTCCGCCCGCTCCGGGTTCTCGCGTATGACGGTGAGCATCCGTCCGAACGGCGAGGAGACGATGCGTCGCAGGGCCGCCACGGCGAGCGCGACCAGCACCAGAACCAGGAGGTAGAACTGGTCGCCCAGGCGCAGGCCGCCGAGGCCGGGTATCGCTGCCATCCATGACATGTCGGGATAGGGCACGTTCGGCATGCCCTGCTCGCCGCCGGTGACGTCGTTCCACTTGAAGCAGATTGCCCAGACGATCTGCGCGAAGGCGAGCGTCAGCATGGCGAAGTAGATCTTGGTCAGGCGCACGCAGAAGTATCCGAACACCAGCGCGAAGGCGGCAGCCATCAGCCCTGCGGCGGGAAAACTCACCGCGAACGGCATGCCATGCGTCTTCATCAGGATCGCCGAGGTATAGGCGCCGATGCCGAAATACGCGGCATGTCCGAACGAGACCAGGCCTGTATAGCCAAGCAGAAGGTTCAGGCTCAGCGCGAACAGCGCGAGGATGGCGATATCGGTGGCAAGGAAAGTGTAGAAGCGCGAGCCATACCAGGGCACCCAGAGCGCCACGAGGAAGATCACCAGGACCCAGGGGATGCGGTTGATCATCGCGAAAGCGGCCTCCCCAGCAGACCCCAGGGACGCCAGATCAGGATGATCGCCATGAGGGCAAACACCGAAAAGATGGAAAAGCGCGGCATGATCAGGATGCCGAAGGCCAGCACCTGCCCGAAGACGAACGCGCCGAGGAAGGTTCCCCAGAGCGAGCCGAGACCGCCGATCACCACGATGATGAACACTTCGACGATCACCTCGACATCCATGCCCGGAATGATGCTCTTGACCGGCGTTACCAGCGCGCCGCCGAGTCCGGCGAGGAACGAACCGACGCCGAACATGATCGTGTAGAGCCCGCCCACGTTCGCGCCCAGCGCACCCAGCATTTCACGATCGAGCACCGCGGCGCGGATCAGCCGGCCGACGCCGGTCCGGTGCATGAGCAGCCACAGCGCCAGCGCGATCGATGGTCCCAGCAGGATGATGAAAAGGTTGTAGTGGGGCACCGTGGTGCCAAAGATCTCGAACGAGCCGGAGAGGCTTGGCGGACGCGAGACGGAGAGTTGCTGCGTGCCCCAGACGATCTTGGCGATGTCCGCGAGGATCAGGACGAAGCCGTAAGTGAACAGGAGCTGGTACAGCTCCTCGCGCCGGTACAGACGACAGAGCAGCAGCCGCTCGATGGCCACTCCGATCATGGCGACGCCGGTCGCCGCGCCGAGGGCGGCGAGCCAGAAGTACTCGGTCCCAGGACCAAGCCAGCGCATGAACTGCCAAGCGAGGTAGGCGCCGAACATGTAGAAAGAGCCATGCGCGAAGTTAAGGATCCGAAGCACGCCAAAGATCAGCGACAGGCCGGCCGCGATCATGAACAGGAACATCGCCGCGGTAAGACCGCCCACGAACTGGCCGAAGAGGAATGCAGGCTCGGGCATCGGCGGCCTTCCTAGTCCTTGGCGAATTCAGCCTGGCGCGCCAGGCCGCGCGCGGCCTCGCCGAGCAGGCGCACCAGTTCCGGGATACGTTCGGAATGGAAACGTGCCTTCGGCATGGCCGCCGACATGCCCGCGATCGCCCGTCCCGCCCCGTCCAACAGCGGCACCGCGACGCAGCAGAGGTCATCGGAGAGTTCCTCGTCATCGACGGCATAGCCCTGCGTCCGCACCCTGGAAAGCTCCGTCTCGAGTTCCCGGTGCGTGGTGATGGTGCGCGCTGTCCTTCGTTCCAGCGAACGGCGCGCCAGGAGCGCCTTGCGCTCCTCGTCGGGAAGATGGGCCAGGATCACCTTGCCGACCGCCGAGCAATGGGCCGGATCGCGCCACCCCGTACGCACCGAGACGCCGACAGGCTTCTGGCTCAAGGCGCTGCATACCTCGACCACGTCGCCATCCGAGAGGACGCCCAGATGCACCGTCTCGCCGATCCGGTCTCGCAGCGCCTCGATGCGCGGCCGGGCCAGGGTCACGAAATCGCGGCCGCTCACGTAGGCATTGCCCAGCTCGAATACCCTGGGGCCAAGCGCATAGCGCCGGCTTTCCGCCCGCTGCTCGACATAGCCACGGCTCGAGAGCGTGCGAAGCAGGCGGTGGGCGGTGCTGACATGCAGCGACGTGGCGCGCGCCAGGTCGGAAATACCGACTGGGCGGCCGGCATGACCAAGATGCTCGAGGATATCGAGCACCTTGGCCACGCTCTTCACCGTTCCGGACACGATGTGTTACGCGCGAAACATCACGACTGGCATCGCCCGGTCAGTCCATGAACGGCGCCGGATCGATCCGGGTCACGTTTTCGATGACCGCGAAGGGATACTTCGGATCACGCTTCGTCTTGCCCCAGAACTGGCCGTGATTGGCCTGATGATCCTTGGCGCGCATGGTCATCTTGCCGAGCGGCGTATCGACCGAGATATCCTTCATCGCCGCCGAAACTTTGTCGGAATCGATGCTGCCCGCCTTGGCGATGGCCGCGGTCAGGAATTGCATGGCGATATAGCCGGTGATCGGCCAGGAGGAGGGATGCTCCTCGTTGGTGAACTTCTTCAGCCGCGCGATATAGTCCTTGTGCGACTGAGGCCCATCCGGCCAATCGAAGACGTCGTAGCTGTTACCCCAGATGCCGACCGGATAGTCGGCACCCATGGATTTCGTCGATTCGATCGAGGCCGCTTCGCCCGCGCCGATGAAATTGTTGTTGATGGCCTGGAAGTAGTTGAGCGGCTTGGCCTGCTTGGCGAAGGTCACGAAATGCCCGCCCCAGAGCGACGAGAATACCGCCTCCGGCCGCTTCGCGAGCTGGGCGTTGATGAAGGGCGTATAATCCGCCTCGCCAAGCTTCGGCCATTGCTGGTCGACAATCTCCACGCTCGGCTTGATCTTCTTCAGATGCTCGACGAATGCCTTGGTAACGTCCTGCCCATAGGCATAGTCGGGGCTGATGGTGGCAATTCGCGTCACCGGCCACTTGGCAACGATTTCGGCCGCGGTCCGGCCCTCGATAGTCGTGGTCGAGGCGGAACGGAAGACGTAAGGATGCAGGTTGGCCGGCGCCGTGAGCTGATCGGTCTTGGTGATCGGCGCCACAAAGACGATCTTGTTCTCCTTGGCGATCGGCGAGACTGCGGGACCCTCGGCCGAGGTCAGCGTGCCGACGATGAAGTTGACGTCCTCGCGCAGGATCAGCTCGCGCACGACACGCACCGCCTCGTCGGCATTGCCTTTGGTGTCGCGCGAGATGAGCTGGATCTTGCGGCCGAGCACGCCACCCTTGGCGTTCACTTCCTCTACATACATTTGCGCACCCTTCAGGGCCGGTTCGCCGAAAAGCGCGCCCGGACCGGAAAGGATCATCGGGAAGCCGACCTTGATCGGATCGGCAGCCATCGCGCCAAAGGAAACGGCCATGGCGAAGGATGACGCGGCGACAAGGAATATGCGGCGTTTCATTCTGTTCCTCCCCAGCTTTCGCGGCGCCGCGGACGCCGGAGACGCCCGACGGATTTTCCGCATTGTGAAAAGCTATTTCTTATGATAGAAGCATGAGCTAATCCCGACGGATGAGTCAAGCTGGGGTCACTGCGACCCTGTGCGAGGCGTCGCCGCTAGTCTGCAGCCAGCGGGCGTGCGATGCGGTCGGCCGGCAGATTCTTGTGGAAGCGTCCATCTTTCATGATGGCGAGCAGCCGCTCCCGGTCCTGCAGGATGCGGATGTCCTGCAGCGGGTCACCGTCGACCAGCAGGAGATCGGCAAGGCATCCACCCTTGATCTGGCCGAGTTCGCCAGGGTGCATCATCAGCTCCCCGCCGAGCCGCGTCGCCGCCATGATCGCTTCCATGGGACTGAAACCGAAAAGGTTCACGAAATACTCGAGGTCCCGCGCATTCCGGCCGATCGGGTTCCAGGCAAAGCCATAGTCGCCGCCCGGCAGTACCCGCACGCCCCGGCGCTTGAGCGCTTTCATGTTGTCGCAGGCGCACTGCAACTCGATCTCGAGCGCGCGCACCACGTCGTCGGGCAGGACGATGCCGTGATCCGCCGCCTCCCGGTAGGTCGCATAGGTGATGCCGACGGTAGGCGCGACGAAGACACGCTCCTTCGCCGCCTCGAGCATATCGAGGGCCTCCTCGTCCGCCAGCGTCGCGTGAAAAATGATCTCGACGCCATGCCGCAAGGCAAGCTTGACTGATTCCGCGCTGCGGGCATGGGCGGCGACGCGCTTGTCGCGCGAGCGCGCCACCTCGCATACCGCTGCAACCTCCGCCTCGTTCATGACCGTATGACGCGCCCGGGCATAGGGAACGAACTCATCGCCCGATGGGTTGATCTTGAGCGTATCGACCCCCTCTCGCACGAATAGCCGCGCCAGGCGGCGGAACTCGTCCGGGCCGTCGGCGACCATCGCGAAGGTGTCGCGCTGCATATGCATCAGACTTACATCGCCAAGGCCGCTTGTGACCGTCATTTCCGGCGAAGCGGCGAGCATGCGCGGGCCCGGGATGTCGCCTGCATTGATGGCGTTGCGGATGACGATATCGAGCCTCGGCTTGGCGGACGCGGCGGAATTGATGCTGGTGAAGCCATGATCGAGCAGCAGTCGCACATGCTTCATCGTCAGGAGCACATGTTCCTCCGGCGGAATGTCGCCAAGCGCCTCGAGCGTCGAAGTGTTGGCGAAGCTAGGATGCGCATGCGCCTCGACGAGGCCGGGCATGAGGGTTGCGCCGCCGCCATCGACGATGCTGGTTCCCGCCGCGGGCTTGATCCCGCCTGGCTTCCTGGCCACGGTCCTGATGCGGTTGCCCTCGACGAGGACTTCTCCCTGGAAGGGCGCCCGCGCCACCGCGTCGATCACGCGCACATTCTTGAACAAGATTCCGCTCACGTAGCCCTCCCCGATTGCAGGACCGCGCGATTTTCACCCGCCGGCAGCCACCCCTGCCGTATTTCGCAGTCCGTTCAGTCTGGCAATGACGTCATCGGCATTCTCCACCCAGCCGAACTTCATGGCGAAGTTGCGGAGCGTGGCCCGGTGCAGATCATCGTCGAAGGAGGACACCGCATCGGCGACCAGCGTGGTCGGAAAACCGTGATGAAAAGCCTCCCGCGCCGTTTCCTCGACGCAAATCTGCGTCACCGTGCCGGTAACGAAGAGCGAGGCGATGCCAAGCGCGCGCAACCTTCCGGCAAGCCCGGTATCGTGGAACGCGCCATAGCCGTATTTTTCCACGATCAGGTCGCCGTCCACCGGCCGCAGTTCGTCGATCACGTCGGTACATTCCCGCGCGCCTTCGCAATCGCCGTAGCCGCGACGATGTCCCTTCCAGCAATTCCTTACCGGTGGCCTGCATTGCGGCGACCAGTTCCAAAGGAGCGTTTCGTAAGGCCGCGATATGAACCTGGTGTAGATGACAGGACGGCCGGCGGCGCGAAAGGCCGCGATCAGCCGGCAATGGGCCTCGATCGTCTCGCGCGCCTTCGGCACCTCGAGCGGCGCACCGACGCGCACGAAATCGTTCTGCATGTCGACGATGACCAGTGCCGGCTCGCGCGCACGGTCGGCCGCCGTTGGCCGACCGGATCCGCCCTGCATTCCTGTTTCCTCCCCGCTGCGCCTCTTCGCCGAAACCGGCCCGGGCACTGACGGGACCAATTATTCGTTGCTTGCCTGTAACCGTCAACCGACAAGACCGAAAATCACGCCACCTGTCAGTTCGAGCATGGTCGCGGAGAGGACGAGTGAACGTGTGCGCTCGATCTCCGGCGAAAGCGCGCGGTCCTGGTCGAGAAACGCCGATCCCTCGCGAACCGACGCCAGTGCCCGTTCCAGCCTTGCCGACGACTGCAGCGGGCGCAGCAGTTCCACCCCCTGGGCCGCCGCAAGCAGCTCGATCGCCACCACGCCGGCGGAATTCTCGATCATCTCCAGCAGCCGGCGCGCGCCATGCGTCGCCATGCTGACATGGTCTTCCTGGTTCGCAGAGGTCGGGATCGTGTCGACGCTGGCCGGATGCGCCAGGATCTTGTTCTCGCTGGCCAGCGCCGCCGCCGTGACCTGGGGCATCATGAAGCCGGAGTTGAGCCCGGGCTCGGCCACCAGGAATGCGGGCAGTCCGCTGGTCGCGGCATCGACCAGCAGCGCGATGCGGCGCTCGCTCATGTTCGCGATCTCGGCCAGCGCCAGCGCCATGCCGTCGGCGGCCATCGCCACCGGCTCGGCATGGAAGTTGCCACCGGAAAGCACTTCATCTTCTTCCGGAAAGACAAGGGGGTTGTCGGATACCGCGTTCGCCTCGCGCAGCAGCATCGCAGCCGCAGTCTCGAACTGGTCGAGGCAGGCGCCCATCACCTGCGGCTGGCAACGCAGCGAATAGGGATCCTGCACCCGGCCGCAATCGAGATGGCTGTGGCGAATGCCGCTGCCATGCAGAAGACCGCGCAGAAGGCCGGCGACGCGCATCTGTCCCGGCTGTCCGCGTACCGTCTGTATCCGCGCATCGAAGGGCGTGTCCGATCCGCGCGCGGCGTCGACGGAGAGGGCGCCCGCGACCAGCGCGGAGGCGAAGAGGCGTTCGGCCCGGAACAGCGCAGCCAACGCGATCGCAGTGGAAATCTGCGTGCCATTGATCAGCGAAATCGCCTCCTTCGGCTCGAGGACGATGGGTGCGATGCCCGCCGCCTCCAGCACGGCGCGCGCCGGCCGCACCGTCCCCGCCTGACGCACCAGACCCTCGCCGATGAGCGGTAACGCCATGTGCGCGAGTGGCGCGAGATCGCCGGAGGCACCGACCGAGCCCTTGGCGGGAACCACCGGAAAGATGCCGGCATTGTGCAACACCAGCAGCGCCTCGATGAGTGCGAAACGCACCCCGGAATGGCCCCGCGCCAGCGAGTTCGCCTTAAGCGCCAGCGCGAGACGGATAATGTCGTCCCCGAGCGGCGCGCCGACGCCGACGGCGTGCGAACGCAGCAGATTGAGTTGCAGCCGGGCCAGGCGGTCGGCGGGAATCCGGGTCTGCGCCAGCTTGCCAAAGCCGGTTGTAACACCATAAACAACGGCGCCGCGCGCCGCCGCGCGCTCGATCACTCCGCGCGCGCGGTCCACTGCGCCGCGGGCATCCTCGGCCAGCTCGAGCCTGATCTCGCCAGCCCAAATTTTTCGCAGTTCCGCGAGGCCGAGACAGCCAGGAACGATAGTCAGGGTTTCCATGACAGACGGCCTCCCGGGCGAGACATGGCGCGGATACTAGTCGAAATCGCCGTGCAGCGTCGATGACGGCTCGAGCCGCTTTCCCGGCGCGGCGCGGCATGGCATATCCTTCCCGCCAACGATTGGCACAAGCAGGAGCGATGACATGAAGGCGCGCGTGGCCTGGCTGGAAGAACGGACCTTTGTCGGACAGAATGCCAGCGGTCATTCCATCGTGCTGGGCCGCCCGGGCGCGGAGGACCGACCCGAACCGGGACCGAGCCCGATGGAACTGGTCCTGATCGGCACCGGCGGCTGTTCCGCCTACGACGTGGTCCTGATCCTGGAGAAGAGCCGGCAGAGGGTAACCGGCTGCGAGGTCCTGCTGGATGCCGACCGCGCGGACAGCGATCCGAGGGTCTTCACCCGCATCCACATGCATTTCCGCGTCAGCGGCCGCAATCTAGATCCGGCGAAGGTCAAGCGTGCCATCGAACTTTCCGCCGAGAAATACTGCTCGGCCTCCGCCATGATGGCCAAGACCGCGACCGTGACGCACGATTTCGAACTGATCGAGGACTGATCCTCACTCCGAGCTGCCGCAATAGGCCTCGATCCGATAACCGTCCGGATCGACGACAAAGGCGGCGTAGTAATTGTCCCCGTATTCCTTGCGCAGACCGGGCTTGCCATTGTCCCGCCCCCCGGCTTTGAGCGCGGACTCGTAAAATGCGCGTACCGCAGCCCGGTTCGGGGCATCGAAACAGAAATGCAGCCCGGACCGTTCGTCGGCGGGCACCGGATGGCCGGTAGGCCCAAGCCACAGACCGATCGCGCCCTTGCCGCCATAGCCGAGATGGCTTTCCCCCGAGCTGAGACAGGAAAGGCCGAGCGGCGCCAAGGCCGCATCATAGAATTTCCGCGAAGCCGCCAGATCGCGCACTCCGATCGAAACGTGATTGAACATGTCCGACGCTCCCTTTCGTCTGATAACCATCTATATGGTTATAATACCTTGATACCTGAACTTGTCAACCGGCTAGCAGGTTAGTAGGGTCCGGCGATGGATGCGAAAAACCGAAATGGGCAGCCGGCCACCCTCGTTGTGGTGGCACCGGAAGGTCTTTGCCTCGACTTCGCCAATACGCGGCAATGGCGCGGCAGACCCGAACCGGTCGAGACCCTGAAAAGCGCGCCTGACCTGCTCGACTGGCTGCGCTCTGCGCTCCACCCCCCCGAAGCGCTGGCCCAGGCACTTATCGCGCGTTGGGAAGCTGAGGCCAGGTCGGCGGAGGCGGACCTGGCGGCGGCCATTGCCCTGCGCGAGACGATCCAACGCATTTTCGACAGGGTGGCCCAGGGCATGGCGCCGGAAGAAGCGGACCTTGACGGTCTCAACCAGGCCCTCGCGACCTTGCCGGCACGCCGCGGCCTGGCCCGGTCGAGCGCGGGCGTTTACGGCTGGAATCTGGCGCTTGCCCCGCCCATCCTGCCCGACCTGCTTGCACCCATCCTGTGGTCTGCGGCTGACCTGCTGGTGAAGCCGCAACTGGGGCGCGTGCGGCGCTGCGCCAATCGCGATTGTCTGTGGCTGTTCGTCGATGACAGCAAGAGCGGGAACCGCCGCTGGTGTTCCATGAGCAGTTGCGGCAACCGCGCCAAGGCCCAGCGCCACTACCGGCGCCGCAAGGGCGCAGCGCAAGCTGCCGGCTGAGGCCACCGTCACCACGTAGCGCTTGCGCGCGGAAGCAGCCGCGGCGATAATTTTTTCAAGGGGTTGATCGATCAATATGGCCTGACAGGGGTTCCGTTCGCGGAACGATCCCGCGTCGGGCCCCTCTCGCCCGCCGGCGGGACAATCGGGCATTCGCAGAACCCGTAGCGCAGCGTCACATCCGGCGCCCTCGCGAGGATACGCCTGTTTCTTCGCGCGGCGCCCATTCCGGGGAGTTTGCGACATGATCAAGAAGATACTCATTGGCGTGGTCGGCTTGATCGTGCTGCTCGCGGTCGCCGTCGTCGCGGTTCCCCGCTTCATCAACTGGAACAATTACAAGACCGACATCGCCGAGGCGGTGAAGTCCGCCACCGGGCGGGATCTGGCGATCGACGGCAATATCGATGTGTCGATCTTCCCCGACATATCTTTCCGCCTCGCGGATGTGCGCCTTTCCAATGCGCCGGGGGCGGCCAACCAGCAGATGTTCTCGCTCGGCCACGTCCAGGGCCGGCTTGCCCTCTTCCCGCTGATCGGCCGCAAGGTCGAGGTCCGGGAACTCATCATCGCCAAGCCCGAACTCCATCTTGAGATTGACCGGCAGGGACGCCCCAATTGGGTCTTTGCCGGCGCCGCCGATCCGGCAAAACCCGCAGCCGCGCCCGCACCTGCCTCCGATGGAGGGGGCGGGCTGCCGATATCGGACCTGGTGCTCGAGAATGTGCGGCTGACCGACGGGCTGATCACCTTCACGGATGCCCGCACCGGACAGAAGATCACCGCCAAGACGCTCAACATCAAGGCTGAGCTCGAGAATTTTTCAAAGCCCTTCCAGCTCGAGCTGCAGACTGTCCTGAACGAGAAACCGGTGACGCTGAAGACGGCCCTGGCGACGCCGGGCGCGCTGCTCGGCGCGCAGCGCACGACCATCCAGACCAGCCTGGACGCGCCCGACATCAAGCTCGCTTATGACGGCGCGGTCCAGTTGGCCAAGGTGCCGACGGTCGATGGCAAGTTCGATCTCAACGTGCCCTCCGCCGGCCGGCTCGCAAGCTGGCTCGGCCGGCCGCTGCCGGCGGGCCAGCAGGATCCGGGGCGCTTCGTCATGCGCGCCGAATTCGAGGGCCGCGACGCCAAGACCCTGCTCAAGACCTTCACCCTGGAGGGCACCGGCCTGCAGGCGCAGGCGACGGGCGAACTGGACTTTTCCGGGCAGTCCCGTCTCGTCGCGCTCAATCTCACCGCGGGCGTTCTGGACCTGGACCGCTATCTGCCGCCGACGGACAGATCGGCCCCGCCGGTGGTGCAGCCGGCGCGCCGCGATCCGCAGCCCGCGCGCACGCCGATGCAGCTCCTGCCCGACGATCCGATCGATCTGTCGGCGCTGAAGCAGTTCGACCTCGACGTCAAGGTCGCCATCGGCGGCATCAAGGCCGTCGGCTACGAAGTAGGTCGGATCGCGCTCGATGCCACGGGGAAGAACGGCGTCATCGCGGCCAGGCTCGCGGAGTTGCGCCTCTATGGCGGCAACGTCACCGGCAATCTCGACCTGAACGCTGCGAGCGATGCGCTCTCCCTCGCCAGCAAGCTCAACGTCGACAAGGTCAATGTCGGCGCGCTCGCCCGCGCCGCCCAGGGCGCGGACGCGGCCGTCACCGGCATCGCCAATCTTTCGCTCGACGCGCAGGCGAGCGGACGCAGCCCGCGCGCGCTGGTGCGGGGCATGAAGGCGGCTCTCACCGCCTCACTCGCCGGGATGGATGCACGCAGCCCGGCCGGCACGCTCTCGAAGTTCGATCTGGCCGTCGACCTGCCGGGCGGAACCGGCAATACCAGCGTCAAGGGCTCGCTACAGTTCAATCGCGAGGATGTCGCCTTCTCGCTCGTCACCGATCCGCTGGAGAAGGCGCTCTCGGCCGAGAAATGGCCGCTCAAGCTCGCCGTGGATTCGCGCCGTGTGAAACTCGGCTACGATGGCGCGCTGCAGCTTCGCCCGGCGCCGGGCGCCGACGGGCAGCTTCAGCTCGACATTCCCTCGGTCGGCCAGCTTCTGGCCTGGGTCGGCAACCCATTGCCGAAAGAGCAGCCCGATCCCGGCCCGCTCAGCGTCAAAGCGACTTTCGCAGGTGGCGGAACCAAGGCGACGCTGCGGGAAGCCACCATTGATGGCAAGGCAATCAAGGTGAAGGCGACCGGCGGTATCGATCTCACAGCCATGCCGCGGCGTTTCGATGCGGACGTGGAGATCACCGAGGCGGACCTCAATGCCTACCTGCCGCCTGCCAAGGATACCAAGCCGACCCAGCAGGCCGCGCCGGCACAGCCAGCCCAGAAAACGCCCGGGCGCTGGAGCGAAGACCCGATCGAGCTTGCGGCACTGCGCGAGAACGAGGGCACGGCGAAGCTCAGGATCGGCAAGCTGCGCTATGGCGAGGTCGACGTGCAGGATGCGCTGGCCACGGTTACCATCGACAAGGGCGTGCTCAAGGCTGTGGTCGAACAGATGAAACTGGCCGGCGGCACGCTGCAGCTTCAGGCCCTGCTCGACGGCTCGAAACAGGCGGCGGCAGCCGACTACAACATCAAGCTGTCCGGCGTCCAGGCACGTCCCGTGCTCAAGACCTTCGCCGGCACCGACCGGCTGAGCGGAACGCTGGAATTCGAGACCGACGGCAAGACCGCCGGCGCGAACCAGAAGCAGCTCGTCGAGGCGCTGAACGGCAAGGGCCGGTTCATGTTCCGGGACGGAGCGATTCATGGCGTCAACATTGCCGATACGCTGCGCCGCGCCCGCACGCTCGGCTTCTCGCAGTCCAGGGAGGAGAAGACCGACTTTGCCGAACTTTCCGGCAGCTACACGATCAAGGACGGCGTGCTGGAGAACCGCGACCTGCAGATGCTGGCGCCGCTTGTCCGCCTGGCCGGCGGCGGCGTCGTTCCCATGCCGCCGCGCACCGTCGACTACAAGGTGGAGGCGAAGCTCGTCGCATCCCTGCAGGGCCAGGGCGCCGGCGATCCACTGGCCGGTCTGCCGATCCCGGTCAGCGTCCAGGGCTCCTGGGACGAGCCGACCTACGGCGTCGACTGGAAGAGCGTCTTCGCGGAGGCGGCCAAGGACCCGCAGCGCCTGGCGAACATGCCCAAGGAGTTCCGCGATCTCGGGCAGAATCTCGGCATCAGCCTGCCGGGTGCCGGCGCGATTGGCGGCGCGGGCGGTGCGCTGCCGTCGATCCCGCAGCTTCCCGGCACAGGCTCTGGCGCGCCGGCGACGGGAGGGGCCGGCGGATTGCTGCCGCGCGTCCTGCAACCGGCGCCGAGTGCACCTGCCGCGCCTTCGGGCAGCACCGAGGAGAAGAAGCCCGAGACCCAGACCGAGCAGAAGCCGCCGACAGGGGGCATCCGCCTGCCCAGCATCCGGAATCCGTTCTGAGCGGGTCGCGGCGACGGTTCTGGCGCAATTCCCCCGCGTGGAGTAAGCATGGCCGCCCGGTTTGCGGGCGGCCATGTCGTTTCAGGGACATCGCCCGGCCATCTTTATCAGTGCCCAGGACCCACGATGCGTATCGAGATCATCTGCACCGGCGATGAGATTCTCTCCGGCAAGACCATCAACACGAATTACAGCCATATCGCACGTCGCTTGCAGGAGGTTGGCCTCGGCGTCGAATGGGGCACGACTGTCGGCGACGACCGGCGGAACCTGCTCGATGCTTTCGAGCGTGCCGCCGCGCGCGCGCAGGCGGTGATCGTCAATGGCGGACTTGGTCCCACCGTCGACGACCTGTCGCAGGAGATCGCGGCGCGGGCGGCAGGTGTCGAGCTGGTGCTGAGCGCGGACTGGTTCGCGCGGATGGAGGAGTATTACCAGCGGCGCGGCCGCGTGATGCCCGCAAACAACCGCAAGCAGGCGATGCTCCCCGAAGGCGCGGAACTGCTCGACAACCCGATCGGCACCGCCTGTGGCTTCGCCATGCGGATCGGCCAAGCGCGATTCTTTTTTACGCCTGGCGTGCCACGGGAACTGCGACGCATGCTGGACGAACAGGTCATGCCGCGCCTGCTCGTCATCGGTGGCGGGCAGCGCGCGATCCGCCTCAAGCGTTTCCACACATTCGGACTGGGCGAGTCGCGGGTCGATGAGATGTTGTCCGGTGTCGAGCGCCTGGCGCCAGAGGGACTGGTCAAGATCGGTTTCCAGGCGCATTACCCCCAGCTCGAGACCAAGCTCGCGGCGCGGGGATCCGATGCGGGGGCTCTTGCCGCCGCCCTGATGCCGGTCGAAGCGGAAGTGCGCCGGCGGCTCGGCAACTTCATCGTCGCCGAAGACGACGAGACGATGGAAAGCGTCATCCTGGACCGGCTACGGCACGAGGGCGGCTCGCTCGCCCTTGCGGAAACCTTCACCGGTGGCGCCATCGCTGCACGCATCGCTCCCCTCGAAGCCGCCCGTGGCATTTTTCGCCGCGCGATTGCGGCATTGGAAGTGACCGAACTTCGCGCCGCCTGTGGCCTCGGCCGGGCAGAGGACGCGGCAACCGATGCAAGGATGGCGGAGGCGATTGCAGGCGCCCTGCGCGAGACCACCGGCGCCAGTCACGCGCTTGCCGCCCTGGTCCTCCTCGATGAAGGCAATGACGGCGTCGAGTTCGGCGGCGACATCTTTATTGGTATCGCTTCCTCCGCCGGCACCATGGGCCGCAGTGCCCGCATGCTTGGCGGCCGCGACTGGCTGCGCCTCGGCGCCGGCGAAATGGCTCTCGACTCCCTGCGCCGCCATCTGCTGGGCAAGCCGGTTGACGAGAGGATCGACTTCGAGCGGCGTTGAGCAGGCATTTGCCCGCCTCGCGCCACCACCGGTTGCGAGCGGATACAGCCGGCTCCGGACAGTCGCTTAAGAATGATTCCATCGGACCGTGATCCGCCCTAGAATCGCGACTGGGGGAACGGATGCCGATATCTCTGGAACAACTTGTCGACCTGGCGTTCACGCGCGGCCTCGATGCGGCCGAGGCGCGGCAACTGGCTGAGGGACTTGCATCTCGCGGCGCAGCGATGGCGGACCGCGTTGCCTCGGCGGTCCGGCGCCTCTCGCAACTGGTGCAGGTGGTCAACACGATTCCAGCCACCTTGCCGCTCGACACCATGCTGCCGCGCATGGTCGCTTTGATCGCCGAGGTCATGGAAGCCGAGACGGCGAGCCTTTTCCTGCACGACCCTGAATCGGACGAGCTTTTTTCCCGTGTCATGGCCGGCACGCGGATCGAGGAAATCCGCATACCGGCCGGTGCCGGCATCGCGGGCGCGGTGTTTCGTTCCGGGCAATCCGAACTCGTCCCCGACGCATACGCGGATCCGCGGTTCAATACGGATGTCGACCGCCGCTCCGGCTTCCGCACCCGCGACATCCTCTGCGTGCCGGTCAAGGATCCGACATCGCGCGTCGTCGGCGTCGCCCAGGCCCTGAATCGCCAGTCGCGGACCTTCGACCAGGCCGACCGCGCCATGCTCGAAGCGATTGCCGCGCAGGCTGCGGCGGCGCTGGAGCATGCACGGCTCTACGAAAGCCTGGAACGGGCGCGCAGGGAGGAAGCACAACTTCTCGAAATCAGCGAGGCAATTTCCTCCGACCTGCAACTTGACACCCTGCTCGGTCGCATCGTGCAGGCGACGACCGAACTGCTCGATGCGGAGCGCGCCACGCTGTTCCTGCACGATCCGATGCGGGACGAACTCTGGTCCAAGGTAGCGACCGGCGGAGGAACCGCCCTGGCGGAGATCCGGATGCCGGCCGGCACAGGCATCGCCGGCAGTGCCTTCCGCAGCGGCGAAGTGGAGAACATCGCCGATGCCTACATGGATCCCCGTTTCAACCAGGATGTCGACCGGCGATCAGGATTCCGCACCAGGAGCATCCTCTGCCTGCCGGTACGCGACAGGGCTGGGGACAAGCTCGGCGTCATGCAGGTGCTCAACCGGCGCGACGGTCCGTTTACACCGCATTGCGTGCGCCGGCTGAAGGCCTTCTCCGCGCAGATCGCCATTGCCATCGCCAACGCGCGACTCTTTACCGATGTTCTTGAGCTGAAGAACTACAACGAAAGTGTCCTCAAATCGCTGACCAACGGCGTTCTCACGCTCGACAGGAACTGCCGCGTGGTCAAGGTCAACGACAGTGCGGCACGCCTGCTCCGCCTGACCGGCGACGGGTTTGAAGGCCGTCCGGCGGAGGAGGTGTTCGGGGAGAATAATCCCTGGATCATGCGCGGCCTCGAGCGAGTGATGAGGAGCGGCGAGAGTGACTTCTCCGCCGACACCGACTTGATCCTGCCCGGCGGTGCCCGGGCCTCGGTCAACCTCACTGCAACCTCGCTCAGGGATCTGCAGGGCACGGTGATCGGCTATATGCTGGTCTTCGAAGACATTACCCGCGAGAAGCGCGTGCGCTCCACCATGTCCCGCTATATGGCCAAGGAGGTCGTAGACCGCCTGCTCGCGGAGGGAGAAAGCGTCACGGAAGGCACCTCCCAACTGGCGACGGTGCTGTTCTCCGACATCCGCAGGTTCACCAGCCTGGTGGAAGGCATGACGGCACGCGAGACCGTGCGCATGCTGAATGAATACTTCTCCGACATGGTCGAGGTCGTGTTCCGCCATGGCGGCATCCTCGACAAGTATATCGGCGATGCGATCATGGCGACCTTCGGCGCGCCGATCGCGACCGCCGCCGATGCGGACAATGCGCTGGCGGTCGCCAACGAGATGATGCGGGCATTGCGCCGGCTGAACGCCCGGCGCACGGCCGAGGGACAGCCAGCGATCGAAATCGGCATCGGACTGGCTACGGGTCCGGTCCTTGCCGGTTCCATTGGCTCGATGAAGCGCATGGATTACACGGTGATCGGCGACAGCGTCAACCTCGCGGCACGACTGGAAGGCGCCAACAAATACTTCGGGACTTCGGTCCTCCTGGCGGGTGAAACTCTGGTGAATGCCCGCGCGCCCGGCATCGTTCGCGAGGTCGATCTGATACGCGTCAAGGGCAAGAGCCGACCGACCACGATCTACGAAGCGCTCGGCTATCATACCGAGGAGACGTTCCCCAACCTGATACCGGCCCTTCGCTGCTTCGCCCACGGCCTGGACCTCTATCGCGCGCGCCAATGGCGGGATGCTGGCGCGGCCTTTCGCGAGGCGCTCGCGCTGAACCAGTCGGACCGGGTCGCCGCGATCTATGTCGATCGCTGCAGCCATTGCCTGCAGCACCCCCCACCCACCGACTGGGACGGGGTATGGACCCTGAACGAGAAGTGACGGCCGCCGGCGAGGCTAACAGAGTGTAAACCCTTGGTCGCCACAATGCCCGTTCGGGCCTGCCCGAACCTGTATGCACGGCATCGCACCGAGGGAACCGGATGTCCCAGTCGGCCAATCAGCAAGGGCCATTTCCTGATCGCCAGATGCGCCGGCTCCAGCCCTTTCCGGCGAGGGAGTGGCACGAGCGCATCGCGCAGACCATTGCCCGGCTGCGCATCGCGGTCGTCCATGGCGGGGATCGCGCGGAGGCGGGTGCCGTGCTCCATGCCGGCCGTCTGACCAGATCCTGGAAAAGCTATGCCACCGTCGCCGAGGACCTTGCCGGCGCCTTGCGGCGGATCGGCGTGCGCGAGGCGTTGACGCTGCCGGAGGACATGCGGCTGCCGGAGCGGCTGCGGCGCGAGCATATCGATCTGGTCTGGCTCAACACCGGCGGGCTGCAGGGGTTGAGCCCGGTCTGCCATGCCCCCGCCCTGCTGGAGATGCTCGGCATGCCCTATGTCGGGCACAATCCGCTCAACGCGGCGCTGCTCGACAACAAGCACGCCTTCAAGCGCGAACTGGTAGCACTCGGATATCCGACGGCGGAGTTCATGGTCTGGAATCCGGATCGGGGCCGGTTCCTGCCGGCGATGAACTCGCGCTTCCGGGCAACCTTCCGCGACTATCACGGTCCCTTCGTCGTCAAGCCGGTGACCGGCCGCGCCTCGCTCAACATACACACGGCGAAGACCACGGAAGATCTGGGGGCGACCGTCGACCAGGTGGCGGCGAGTTGCCGCAACCTTGTCCTGATCGAGCGGTTCCTGCCCGGCCGAGAATTCTGCGTTGCGGTCATGGGCCCCGTCGTCGCCCGTGAAGGCGAACTCTTCTGGTCGCGCACGCCGTTCGTTCTTTCGCCGACCGAACGGCTCCTCGATCCCGGAGAGGCGATCTTCGCCTCGATGGACCACCGCGCCATCACGCCGGATCGGGTACGCCTGCTGGATGCCGCGCTGCCGCAGGACGCGCTCCTGCGCCGCAGGCTGTGCCGGCTCGCCCGGCACGTCTATCTCGATTTCAACCTGGAAACGATCGTCCGTATAGACCTGCGCGCCGATGAGCAGGGCAAGCTGCATATCCTCGAAGCGAACCCCAAACCGGACCTGAAAGTTCCCGACGGCAATTCGACCAATCTGGTCGCGCTCGGCCTCGATGAGCAGGGCATGAGCTACGACAACCTGATCCTGTCCATCCTGGCCAGCCGGCTGCATGAACTCCTGGCCATGCGTCCGGACGCAGCCGGGCGCCTGCCCGCGCTGGCCAACGCGGGGAGCAGAGGCAATTGACCAGCCTTCGGAGAGCGATCCATGCCGGCATTGCCGGCTTTCCGATCCTCGCTTGTGTCGCCGCTGCTTCGCTCCTGTTGCTTCTTTATATCGGCTGGAGCGAAGTCTCCCGTGTCCAGCCACGCTTCCAGTTCGAGAAGCTGGCTGCCCAAAGCGAGCTGCTTGCCAGCGCCATGGACCCGCATGTGCAGGCCGGGCTGCCGCTGGAGCAGTTCGCCGGCTTCGATACCATTGCCCGGAGCATCCTCGAGTCCGACGAAACGATCGAGGGAATCCTGGTCCTGGACCGGACCGGCAGGCAGGTCTTCGCCGTCGGCCCTGCCGATCTCGCGGCGATACCAGCCGACAGCGCCAGGCGCACGCGGCAGCCCGATACGATCGATGCACGGCGCGGCGCCGGACATCTGCAGGTGGCGCGCCCGCTGCACAATCGCTTCGAGACGGTGGGCGAGATCATCGTCTCCATGCCCGAATCCCGCCTGCGCGCCGACATCGACCGGGCCTTTGCGCCACTACTGCCACTTGCCGTACTGCTGGCCACCGCCTTTCCTTTCGCCTGCGCCATCCTGGCTCGTAGATGGAGTGTAACGCCCGCAAGGTTGCGGCAGGCGGTCCTCGCCGCGTTCTTCTGCGCGATGGCGGCAGCGGTGATGGCCACCATGATCCAGCTTTACGCCGATGGCGTGCAGGCCAAGGCACGGGCGCTCGGTGCGTCGCTTGGGCATCGGCTGGCCAGCCTGATCGAACTTGGCCTCACCACCGCAGACGTAACCGGCCTGGACCAAACCTTCGCCGAGTATCGCCGGAACAACCCGGACATCGCCGCTGCCGCGCTCGTGGTCGACGGCATCGCCGTGATCCACAGTGACCCTGGCCAGGCCGGGCAGCCCTGGCGCGACCAGCGCTGGAGCTTCGAGCATGGCCGCGCCATCGATCCGCTGGGCCATTCCCGGGCCTTCGTCGTCCTGCCGGCCGATGCCGTCTGGTCGCAACTCCTACGCGGAATCAGAAGTTTCGCTGCGCTCTTTGTTGCGTCGGCACTCCTGGCGGCGGTCTTTCTCCAGCTTGCCGCAAGCGCCCGCGGCGGGCGCGAGACACCTCCGGCACGGGACGGGACCGCGGCGGCTTCGGTCATTCATCCGGTTTTCTTCGCCGCCGTTTTCATCGAGCACATGATCTACCCGTTCCTTCCCGGGATCCTGCAGAGCATCGTGCAGGAGGCCGGGCTCGGCGGTCACGCGGTCTCGCTGCTGTTCATGTCCTACTTTCTCATGTTCGCGCTCAGCCTCATGCCCGCATCCGCACTTACCGCGCGGCTTGGCGCGCGGCCGGTCATGCTGGCCGGCGCCGCTGCGATCCTCGCGAGTTTCGTCCTGCTCGCGCTCGCGCAGGAACGGCTCGCGCTGGTGCTGGCGGCTCGTCTGGCCGCCGGCCTGGGCCAGGGCTTCATCTTCATTGCCGTGCAGCAGGCCCTGCTCAGTCAGGCCGGGATCGGACAGAAAGCCGCTGCCGCATCGGTGATCGTCACCGGATTCCAGGGCGGCATGATCTCCGGAGTGGCGATCGGCTCGCTCCTTGTCGTTTATCTCGGACCAGCCGGTGTCATTCATATCGCCCTGGCGATCGCCGCGGGGCTGGCGCTCCTGATCTTCGTTCGTTTCCCGCGACCGGCCATGGCCGCGCCAGCGACGATCCGGCGCCGGGGCACCTGGCGCGATCTGGGCACGATCCTGACCGATGCCGATTTCCTCAAGGCCATGCTCGCAGCCGGGATTCCGGCAAAGATGGTCATGACTGGCTGCATCGTTTTCGCGCTGCCGATCATGCTTGGCAGCGCGGGTTTCGCGCAGGACGATATCGGGCAGATCATCATGCTCTACGCCCTGGGCGTATTGCTCTGCACCGGACCGGCCGCGCGCCTCTGCGACCGGCTCGGGCGCCCCAAGCCGGTCGTCCTGGCCGGCGGCGTGCTCTCGGCACTTGGTCTGGTCGCCCTGGCTGCGTCAATCATGTATGGCATAAATGGCGGCGATGGGGCGTCCATCGCCATGGCCGGCGCGGCGCTGGCAAGTTTCGCCACAGGAATCGCCCATGGCTGCATCAACGCCCCGATCGTGAGCCACGTGGCCAGTGGCAGCCTCGCCGCCCGTATCGGCGAGGCCCGCGTGACGGCAAGCTATCGACTGCTGGAGCGCATCGGCCATATCGCCGGCCCACTGGTTGCCGGCCAGGCGCTCATGCTCTCCGGCACGACTGGCGCCGCCCTCCTATGGATCGCCGCAGGCCTCGCCATCCTCACCTTGCTCTTCTCGACACCGGAACGCAACGCGCGGCCGGTCCCGGTGGCCGCATGAGAGCAATCCTCGCGCTATTCGCCACCCTTCTGCTCGCCGCCCCGCTTCGCGCCGAGATGCTGCCGGTCAGTGACTGGTTCGCGCTGAGCGAGGAAGCGGCGCGAAACTGGATCGCGACGGAACTGGACGACCGGCGGGTACGCATCCAGCCGGTCAAGGCAGGGCACGGGCCTGCGAGAAGCGTCCTTGTCCTCTACCCACGTCAGTCGAGCGCCTACGATACGGCAATGTCGCGCATGCTCGAATACTTCCGCCAGCGCGGCGACAATATCATCTTCGAGGCTTTCAACTTCAAGCGGCGGGACCATCGCGGCCGCGCGGCCCTTGCCCTGGCGGAGAAGAGCGATTCCGACCTCATCCTCGCGATGGGATCCGACAGCGTCGCCTGGCTTCATGCGCACTATCGCGGCGGTGCGATACCCGTGGTCAGCGTCTGTGCCAAGGACCCCGTGGAGCTCGGACAGATCGCGCATTACGAAAGCGGCTCGCAGACCAACTTCGCCTTCACCTCCCTCAACATGTCGGTCGATGTGCAACTCGCCTATATCCGCAAGCTCTTGCCCGGCCTGCGCACCCTCGCCGTGCTCGTCGATTCCGACAATCAGAGCGCCGTGCAGACCCAGTCCCGGCCGCTGATCGCGGCGGCCGAGCGCGAGGGGCTGCGCGCCATCGAGGTCGCGGTCCGCGACCCCGAGCAGGCCGGCTACGAACTGCGCGAACTGGTCCCGGCGGCGCTTGAGCGCATGCGCGAAACCGATCCCACACTCACGCACAGCGCCCTCTGGATCACCGGCAGCACCTCGGTATTCCAGGAGATTGCCATCATCAACCAGGCAGCAGGCCGTCTCCCGGTCCTGAGCGCCGTTCCGGACATTGTCCGGCCTGGGAAGGATAGTGCGGTTATTTCCATCGGCGTAAGCTTCGAGAGCAACGCCTATCTCGCCGCCGTCTATGCCGGCCATGTTCTGGACGGAACAGCCCGGCCTGGCGAACTGCCGGTCGGCATCGTCACGCCGCCGGACATCGCCATCAGCTTCGAGCGCGCCCGCGCAATCGGCCTCAAGATCCCCTTTGATTTCTTCGAGCGGGCCGGAACGGTGATCGACCCGGAGGGGCGGCTCGTCCGGCAGGGCGGCAAGCGTATCCTGCCTCTCCAGGCAGCGGCCCGTTGAACCGACAGCCGCCCGTCACCGTCGTTAAAAGATAGATCAGTCCGCGCCGCCGCGCCGCGTCTCGCGCGGCGAGGGCAAGGGAATTGGCGTCGCGCCGGTGGCGGACCGGCGCCCGGCCGATGGCCGCCGGGGACGGGCAGCGCGCATGAGCTTCTGCGCGCACAGATCCACATAGCGCGCTGCAGGCGCATCGCCGCCGCGAAGGTCGATGGCGCGCCGGAAACAGTGCTGCGCCCGCTCGTACTCGCCTCCCCGGTAGAACTCGAGCCCCTCCTCATAGGCGCGAATCCAGTCCACGGACGGCCGTTCCATCGGTCCATCCGCCATCTCCAATAGTTCATACACGGCGATGGTCTCATCCTTGCCCTTGACATTCACGTAGTCGAGGCGCCGGGCGACGATATCGTATTTCGCCAACTCGTAGGTCGATTGTCCGATGATGATGCCCGTGCCGTAGAGCTTGTTGAGCCCTTCCAGGCGGCTCGCCAGATTGACCGGATCGCCGATCACCGTGTAATCGAGCCGTTCGGCCGAGCCGATATTCCCCACTACTACCCGGCCGGTATTGATGCCGATGCGCACATCGAGCTCCGGCAGGCCCATGCCTCGCCAGCGGGCCTTGAGTTCCGCCATGCGGCGTTGACAATCGAGCGCGGCGCGGCAGGCATCGGTCGGATGCTCCTCATTGAACCGCGGGGCGCCCCAGAAAGCCATGACCGCGTCGCCGATGAACTTGTCGATCGTCGCCCGATGGGCGATGAGGCCCTTTGACATGGCGCCGAGATAGTCACCCAGCATGGGCAGGATGCGATGACCCATGCGCTCAGTCAAAGTCGTGAAGTTGGCGAGATCCATGAAGAGCACGGTCATGGTGCGGCGCTCGCCGCCCACCTCCGCCGCCACGCCCTGTTCCATCAGCGTCTGTAGCAGGTCGGCCGGAAGGTAGCGACGGAAGGATTCAAGTCCCTGCGCCATGCTCACTTGAGCAGCCGATAGCCCCTCGAGTTCGGAGATCAGCGAGGGCACCGGCTCTATGGAGCCCGTATCGAAGCGCCGGATGCGCGCGCTCTGGCGGATCATCCGCGTGATCGGATGGATGAACAGCCAGCGCGAGACGCCCCCCGCGACCAGGACGACCAGGACGACCGCGGCAAGTATGGTATAGAGCAGGCGCTCCTGATTGCGTTCGATGCCGGTCATGAAATCGCGTTCCGGAATGACAGTCCCGATCAGCCAGTCCCGTCGGCCCGCCGGCGCCATGGTGACGAAGTAGCGCTCCCGGTCCTCCGGTCCGACCTGGATCGCCTGCACGGGCGTCGAAACGCTGGTCAGGTCGATGCCGGAACCCATAATGGCGAGGTTGGCGATGCGCAGGACCGGATTCCAGGACTCGTTGAGCTTGCGGAGAAAACGATACTCCGTGCCATTCGCCGTGGTCACCTCGGCCGCGTCGCTGAAGGCGATGATCTCCCCTTCCCGGTTGACGATGAAGGCCTTGCCGCCCTCTGCAATCCGGAGTTCGCGCAGATAGGTGGAGATGCGGTCCAGCTCGATGGCGATGCTGACGACCCCGACCAGTTCGCCGTCCCGATCGAACGTAATGGCAGAGTTCAGGCCGGGCTTGCCACTGGATGCAAAGACATAGACATCGGTCCAGACATGCTGGCCGGCACTGTCCACCGCCAGCCGGTACCATTCGCGGCCTGGTGCGAAGTAGTCGTTCGTCTTTACTTTGGTCTGCGTTGCGAAGATGCCTTCGCCATCGCTTGCATAGTAAGTCTCTGTCCGTGTCGCCTCGGCCCGGTCGGCGCTCCAGACACTCTCGACCAGTCGGAAGTTGTCCTCGTCGCGACGCTGCGCCCCATAGAAGTTTCCATTTGGCCGTCCGAAGCTGACCCAGGAGAAGTGGCGATTCGCCCGCAGGAAGCCGAACATCATCTGCTCGCGCCGCTCCCTGTCCTCGATGCGCACGATGTCCTTCTCGATCAGTTCGAGAACGGTCTGCTGCGCCACCTCCGTCGACCGGAACAGTTCGTCGATCTCGCGCCGGATTCCATCGAGAATGGTCTGGTTGAGCGTGCCGACGATCTGGGCGTTGTTCTCGCGCGAGGTGAAGTGCCATGGAAGGTGGACGGCCGCCGAGGTGACAAGTATCGTTACCAGCGATACCGCCATGATCGAGGCGCGGAAGCTCAGCCGAAGTCGCAACCGCCTGGCACCGCCAACGGCATTGGCCGCCGGCAATCCGGGCTCTTTCGTCGTTTCCGGCTCGATGGATTTCTTCGACACGGCCGCCCCGCTCGGGCAAATATGCCCAGCGCCTGCATTACTCTTCTCTGCCAAGGTTAGGGAGAACAGTCTCTACAAACTGTTAACACAGGGCTCAGCGCCGGGCGCGATCAGTAGCGGATGCGCGGATCGAGAAAGACATAGGAGAGGTCGATCATCAGGTTTATCAGGACCTTGACCCCGGCGAACACCAGGATCAGGCCCTGCACGATCGGGTAATCGCGCTTGAGCACCGCATCGACCGTAAGGCGGCCGAGGCCGGGAATGTTGAACACCGTCTCCGTGATCACCACGCCGGAGATCAGCAACGCGATGCCGATGCCGATGACCGTCACGATCGGCACGGACGCATTCTTGAGCGCGTGAAGCAGCAGAACCCGCCGCGTCGCCAACCCCTTCGCATTCGCGGTGCGGATATAGTCCTGCGCCAGCACTTCGAGCATGGAGGCGCGGGTGATCCGGGCGATCAGCGCCATATAGGTTGTGCCGAGCGCGATCGCCGGCAGGATGAGGCCCTGCAGGCAGGGCCAGAGCCCCTGGGCGAGCGGGCGATATCCCTGGACTGGCAGCCAGCGGAGCTGGATCGAGAAAATGTAGATCAAGACGTAGCCGGCCAGGAAGACAGGCACCGCAAAGCCGAGCACAGAGAAGACCATGACGATGCGATCGATTGCAGTCCTGGCCTTCCATGCGGCGAGAACGCCAAGCGGAATCGCCAGCGTCACTGCCACGAACAGGGTTGCCAGCATCAGCATGAGCGTGGGTTCGAGCCGCTGGCCGATCAGGACCGTAACCGGCAGGTTTGAAAAGATCGAGACGCCGAGGTCGCCGCGCAGGATATCGGCAATCCACAGAACGAACTGCTCCCAGATCGGCAGGTCGAGCCCGAGCTTGGCGCGGATCGCATCAATATCGGCGCTGGTGGCGTCGTCTCCCGCAATCAGCGCGGCCGGATCACCCGGCGCGAGCCGCAGCAGGAGGAACACGAACACCGCCACCACCGCCATGACCGGAAAGGTGGCCAGCAGTCGCCGGACTATATAGGCGCCCATGCCGGTCTCCGAAGCGAAGGGCGGCGGCCGCGCCGGCGGCCGCCGCGGTGACGGATCGTCAACAGGTATCGCGCGAAGAAGGTCAGCCCTTCTTCGCGATGTTCCAGAACACCGTGGTGCCGGTCACCGGAACGATGCCGTCGATCTTGTCCGACCGGTAGGCGAGCGGCTGGGTCCATTGACCGAAGATGATGTAGGGCACCACATGAACGGCGCGTTCCTGGATCTTCCTCGCGATCTGCTTACGCTCCTCAACGCTTCCGGCGAAAGCGAACTGGGCACGCAGCCGATCGAGTTCCTCATCGCACGGCCAGCCGACATTGGCCTTCTCGCACCCTGCGCCGAGCCAGGTGTTGAGAGCCGGATTCAGCGAGGAAACGCCGGACGACGTGGTGACAAAGATGTTCCAGCCGCCAGCTTCCGGCTTCTCGCGCTTGGCCCGCCGCGCCACCACCGACCCCCAGTCGATGGAGACCGCATCGACGTTGATCCCGGCCGCCCGCATGCTGGCCAGAAGAACCTGGGAGGCCGGCGTGATCGTATGGTGATCCGTAGCCGCGAGCACGGAAATCGGCTCGTTCTTGTAACCGGCCGCCTTCAGCTTCTCGAGTGCTTTCTTCGGATTGTAGTCTCCGACCTGCTCCTTTCCGGTCTCGTCGGCATAGGCCGTGCCGCAGGTGATGAAGCTGTAGCAGACCCGGTAATATTGCGGATTTCCGACGATGGTCTGCAGGAAGTCCTCCTGCTTGACCAGATGATAGAGCGCCTGTCGTGCCTCCGGCTTGTCGAACGGGGGATGCAGATGATTGATGCGAATGGTCCCCCAGTGACTGTCCACCGAGCCGGTGCGGATCACCTTGACGTTCGGCGTCTGCTCGAGAATCGGCACGAAGTCGACGGATGGCTGTTCCAGGAAATCGATCTCGCCAGCGATCAGCGCCTGCATGCGCGTCTGCGCGTCGGCGATCCACAACAGCTCGATACGATCCACCCTGGGCACCTTGGCGCCGGAGAAACCGGATGGCGCCTCCTTGCGCGGCACGTAGTCCGCATTCCTCGCGTAGACCGTCTTGCTGCCGGGAACCCATTGCTCCTTCAGCATCCGGAAGGGGCCGGACCCGATCGCCTCGGTTACCTGCGCGTTGCCCTCGGTACTCGCATCCTTCTCGCGCATGATGATCGGAACCATCGTGCCGGTCTTGCCGAGCGTGTCGAGCACAAGGCCGTAAGGCTCGGTCAGGACCATGCGGAAAGTGCGCTCATCCACCTTTTCCAGCGCGCTCACATAACCCATCATGGCGCGCGCCGCCTGATCCTTGGCGCCCCACCGCTTGAGCGAGGCGATCACGTCGTTTGTGGTGACCGGCGTCCCATCGTGGAACTTCAGCCCTTCGCGCAGGGTGAAGGTATATGTCTTGCGATCGTCACTGATCTTGTAGTCGCCCACCATTTGCGGTTTCGGGATGAGTTCGTCGTCGACGCCGAACAGCGTGTCGTAGACCAGCATGCCGTGAATGCCGGCAATGGTTTGCGTCGTCCAGTGCGGATCGAGTGTCCTGACATCCGCATGCATGGACGCGCGCAGCACGGTCTCGGCCAGTGCCGGCGCTGCAGCAGCATGAACGAGGAACAGCCCGGAAACCGAGCCCAGAAGCAAGCCGCGAAATACAGATGTCGTCCTGCCCATCTCCGTATTCCTTTCCCCTGTTATTGGTCATTTTTAAGGACATTGGAACAAGATTATACGTGACGGAAAGAAGCGCAACAGACAAAATGGCAGCCACCAAGTAGTAAAGCGCGCCTTGACTGCCGTTCTCCCCTCAATCCGCCCATTGCTTCGCCAGGAACCCGCACGTGCCGCAAGCCAATCCGAGAATCGCGATCCTCGGCTTTGCCATCGAATGCAACCGTTTCTCGCCGGTCAGCACGGCGGCAGACTTCGCGCAGGATGTCGACATACGCGGCGAGCGCATCGTTGAGGAAGCGCGTTCCGGGGCATCGATCACGCTGCCCGACCTGCCCGGTTTCTTTTCCGAAATGGACAGGACCGGCCCCTGGATGCCGGTTCCCTTGCGCGTGGCTCTCGCGCAGCCGGGCGGGCCGGTACAGCAGGAGTTCTTCGACGAGTTCCATGCCGAGATTGAAGCCGGCCTGCGCGCCGCCCTGCCACTGGACGGGGTCTTCATCTCATCGCACGGCGCCGCGCTCTGCACGGAAAACGACGATCCGGACGGCGAACTGTTTGCATCGGTCCGCGCCATCGTCGGCCCGGAGGTTCCGGTCATCGCCGTGCTCGACCTGCACGCCAACGTCTCGGAGGCGATGGTCAAGAACCTGTCGGTATTCGTCGGCTATCTCAGGAACCCGCATACGGACATACATGACCGCGGCATCGAAGCCGCGAGGCATATGCGCGAACTCCTGGAGGGTGGAAAGACAGCCATCGCCATGGCCAAGCTGCCGCTGGTCCCGCCGTCCATCGCGCTGCTGACCGCCGACGGTCCCTATGGCGAGATGATCGCTTACGGACAGGAAAGGGTCGGCGGCGACATCATGAATGTCTCGGTCATGGCCGGGTTCGCCTTCAGCGACACGCCAAAGAATGGCTACAGCGCCGTGGTCACGGCGCGCAACGCCAATGCCGGCGCGGCGCGCGCTCTTGCGCTCGATATCTGCCGTCGCACATGGAAGATGCGCACACGCTTTCGCAAGCCCATGACCGGGCTGGCGGACGCCATCGCCATGGCCGGCGCAGCCGGCCGCGACATGACGCTGCCGTCGGTTCTCCTCGCCGATGTGGCGGACAATCCTGGCGGTGGCGGGCGCGGCAATACCACCTACATTCTTCGTGCCCTCGTCGAAGCGAGGGTAACCGGCGCCCTGCTTGCCGTCTTCAACGATCCGCCGCTCGCCGCCATGGCGCACCGGCTCGGCGTCGGCGCAGAGTTCCAGGCGCGGTTCAACACCGGGGAGACCAACGCGTTCTCCCAGCCATTCGAGGCCAGGGCACAAGTTACGTTTCTGCATGATGGCCCGTTCGTCGGTCGGCGCGGCGTGCTCAAGGGCGTGTCGGGCGATCTGGGCCCCTCCTGCTGGCTGCAGATTGCGGGCGTGGGTGTCGTCGTCATATCCAATCGCCAGCAATGCATGGACCCGAGCCAGATCGAAGCGCTCGGCGTCGATATCGGCCGCCTGCGCTGCCTGGTGGTCAAGAGCCGCGGCCATTTCCGCGCTGGTTTCGACGAATACTTCGCCGGCGAGCGAATTATCGAAGTCGACTGCCCGGGACTAACCTCACCGGCGCTGCACAACTTCGCCTGGACGCGACTGCCGCGACCGGTCTATCCGCTGGACGAGCATGCCATATGGCGGGAGCCGTCCGGCTGAACGGCTTGGCGTCACGAAGGGGAACCAGAGATGCGTCTTTTCTCCGCCACCATCGCCACCGAAACCAACACTTTCTCCCCGCTTCCCACGGGCATCGACGCCTTTCGCGAACTGGTCTTCCTGCGACCGGGCGAGCATCCGGACGACGCGCCGCGAAGCTGCACCGCGCCACTTTTCGTCGCCCGCCGGGAAGCGGCGCGGGAGAGCTTCACGCTGATCGAGGGTTCCTGTTTCGCCGCCAGCCCCGCCGGCACCGTCAACCGCCAGGACTACGAACGCATGCGCGACGAAGTCCTCGAGCAGATGCGTGCCGCCCTCCCCCTGGATGGTCTGCTGCTCGGCCTGCACGGCGCCATGGTGGCGCATGGATACGACGACGTCGAAGGCGACATCATCGAACGGGCGCGCGCCATCGTCGGCGAAGGCTGTGTCATCGGCGTGGAACTCGATCCGCACTGCCACATGACCCTTAAGCGCGTCCAATCGGCGGATGTCATCGTTTGCTACAAGGAGTTTCCGCATACCGACGTGGTCGACCGGGCCGAAGACCTGCTGCGCCTCGTGCTTGGCACAATCCGGGGCGAGATCAGGCCGGTCATGTCGCTTTACGACTGCCGGCAGATCGGCAGCTACCCCACCACCCTGCCCCTCATGCGTGCCTTCGTCGACCGGATCAAGGCGATGGAAGGAACAGACGGGATCCTTTCGGTCTCCGTCGTGCACTGCTTTCCCTATGCCGACGTTCCTGAACTCGGCGGGCGCATCCTCGTCATCGCGGATGGTGACAAGAGCAGGGCAGACACGCTTGCCACGCAGCTGGGCGAGGAGTTCGTCTCCATGCGCGGCAGAACCATGCCGGAATTCCTGTCTGTCGCGGACGGAGTGCGCACGGCACTAGCTTTCAACGACCGGCCGGTCATCCTCGCCGATCCGGCGGACAATGCCGGAGGCGGCGCCCCATCCGACAACACGACGATCCTGCGCCAGCTCATCGCGAGCGGCGCGCAGTCCGCCGCGGTTGGACCCGTCTGGGATCCGGTTGCGGTCCGACTGTGCTTCGATGCGGGCCTCGGCGCCAGTATCCCGCTTCGCTTCGGTGGCAAGATCGGTCCCGCCTCGGGCCAGCCAATCGACGCGACGGTCGAGGTGACCGGCCTGAAGCGCGATTGCTGGCAGTCGTTCGGTCCGACGCGCGTCTCTCTCGGCGACTGCGCCGCGATCCGGTTAGGCGGCATCGAGGTCGTTCTCATCAGTGGCCGCACGCAGGCTTTGGGACTTGAGTTGTTTCAGAACGTGGGAATTGACCCGACGACGCGGCAGGTGGTGGTGGTGAAATCGACGAACCATTTCATGGCCGCCTTCGGGCCGATCGCCCGGAAGGTCATCTATGTCGAGTCCGATGCGCCGCTCAGCCGCGACTACCGGAAGATCCCGTATACGCGCATTGCGCGTCCGATCTGGCCGCTCGATGCCGAGACGCGGCCGGGACTGATCTATTGAACCCGCCATGGCATTGGACAGGCCACGGGCTTTCTGTTCAAATTTCCCTGCCAGGTGCAGGCGGCGATTGTCGCGCACCGGCACGGGGAGACAAGCCGTACAGGCAACAGGCTGATCGGGGCTCTGGTCGATGGTGGCAATCGCTGCGGAGGTGACGGGGTCACCGGGATGGGGCCAGCGTATCGGCACCGCCATCCGGCGCAACCCGACCATCTTCGTCGGCGGCCTGATACTCGTCATCCTTACGGTCATGGCCGTCCTTGCACCCTGGATTGCCGGCGACCCGCTGAAACTTACCCCGGCACAGCGATTACGCCCGCCCTCGGAAAGCTGGTGGTTCGGAACCGACCAGTTCGGCCGTGATGTCTTCGCCCGCACCCTGCACGGCGCGCAGGTCTCGCTCGTCGTGGGGCTGGCAGTCGCCTCGGCCGCCAGCCTGGTCGGGCTGACGCTCGGCCTGCTTTGCGGCTACCTTCGACGGGTCGATGCGATCGTGATGCGCATCATGGATGGCATCATGGCGATACCCTCGATCCTGCTCGCCATCGCCCTGATCACCCTCACCCGTCCGGGGCTCGCCATCGTACTGGTGGCAATCGTCATACCGGAAGTACCCCGCGTCGTGCGCCTGGTTCGCAGCGTGGTGCTCTCGATCCGCACCCAGCCCTACATCGAAAGCGCCATCGCCGGCGGGACGCGCGGCGCCAAGCTCATGGTCAGGCACATTCTCCCCAATACCGTCGCCCCCCTCATCGTCCAGGCCACCTATATCAGCGCCTCTGCCATGCTGGTGGAAGCGGGCCTGAGTTTCCTTGGCGCCGGCGTGCCGCCGGAGATTCCGAGCTGGGGCAACATCATCTCGCAGGGCCGCTCCTTCTTCCAGATCGCGCCATGGAGCATTCTCATTCCGGGCGCCTTCCTGACCCTCACGGTTCTGGCCGTGAACATGCTCGGCGATGGCCTGCGCGACCGGCTTGATCCGCGATTGTCGAGGCGCATGTGAGCATCCTCCAGGTCCGCGACCTCGCGACGCACTTTTTCACCCAGGACGGCATTGTGCGCGCCGTGGACGGCGTATCCTTCGACCTGGAGGCGGGCGAGACACTGGCCATCGTCGGCGAATCCGGCTGCGGCAAATCCGTTACCGCGCTTTCGATCCTGCGCCTCCTCGCGCCAGAGACCGGGCGTATCGTCGGCGGCGCCATCTTGTTCGGCGAGCGTGATCTGACGAAGCTTCCCGAAGACGAGATGAAGGCGATCCGCGGACACGAAATCTCGATGATTTTCCAGGAGCCGATGACCAGCCTTAATCCGGTCCTCACCATCGGTACGCAGATCGCCGAGAACGTCGTGCGGCATCTTGGCCTGCCCTGGAACGCGGCTTTCGAACGCGCCCGGGAGATGCTCGAACTGGTCCGCATCTCCGACGCCGCGCGGCGGCTTGGCGAGTATCCGCATCAGCTCTCCGGCGGAATGCGCCAGCGCGTGATGATCGCCATGGCGCTCTCCTGCAATCCGAAGGTGCTGATCGCCGACGAACCAACCACGGCGCTCGACGTCACGATCCAGGCGCAGATTCTCCAGCTGATGCTGGAACTCAAGGAGAAAGTCGATGCCGCCATCATCATGATCACCCATGATCTCGGCGTGGTCGCCGAAACGGCACAGCGGGTGGTGGTCATGTATGCCGGCCGCAAGGTCGAGGAGGCGCCGGTCGACGCGCTCTTCGAGCAGCCGCTTCATCCCTATACGCGCGGCCTGATGCGCGCCCTGCCGCGACTAGACATCGACGCCGAGGCCGAGGGCAGGCGGGCGCGCCTGCAGGAGATTCCTGGCATGGTCCCGGTGCTCACCACGACGATACCCGGCTGCGCGTTCGCGCCGCGCTGCGACTTCGTCACCGATCGCTGCCGAATCGAGCGCCCCACCCTGGTCGAGCCGCGGCCGCACCATCATGTGGCCTGCCACGAGGTTGCCCGCGTCATGGAGGACCGGCAATGAACGGCAAGACCGCCGGCGAGGCGCCCAGCCTGGAGGTGCGCAACCTCGTCAAGCATTTTCCCATCCTGGGCGGCCTGCTGCAGCGCCAGGTCGGCACCGTGCGTGCCCTTGATGGTGTGAGCTTCTCCATCCGGCGAGGCGAGACGCTTGGCGTGGTCGGCGAATCCGGTTGCGGAAAGTCCACCGTCGGCAAGACCGTTCTCAAGCTGCTCGATCCCACCTCCGGCGAAATCCTGCTGGGCGGCGTCGATGTCACATACTTCTCCCAGCGGGACATGTGGCCGCACCGCAGGCGCATACAGACCGTTTTTCAGGATCCCTATTCGTCCCTCAATCCGCGCCTCACCGCGGGGACGATCGTGGGCGAGCCGCTGGAGAATTTCGGTATCGCCACGGGCGCGGAGCGGCAGGAACGGGTGGCGCGCCTGTTTGAGCGCGTGGGCCTCCGCCCGGAGAGCATGCGGCGATACACCCACGAGTTTTCCGGCGGCCAGCGTCAGCGTCTTGGCATCGCCAAGGCACTTGCGGTCAATCCCGATGTCATCGTCGCCGACGAACCGGTATCGGCGCTCGACGTTTCGGTGCGGGCGCAGGTCCTCAACCTTCTGATCGACCTGCAGGAGGAGTATCGTCTCGCCTACCTGATGATCAGCCATGACCTTGCGGTGGTCCGGCATATCAGTCATCGCATCGCCGTCATGTATCTCGGCCGCATCGTCGAGCTGGCTGACAAGCGCTCGCTCTTCACGATGCCGCTGCATCCCTATACGGAAGCACTGCTCGCAGCAGCTCCAGTTCCCGATCCGAAACACAAGAGCGGGCGGCGCATGATCATCCAGGGCGATGTTCCAAGTCCGGCAACCCCGCCGCCAGGGTGCCACTTCCATACGCGCTGCCCCTATGCGCTGCCCGTCTGCCGGGCCGAGGTGCCACCACTCATCGAAGTGGCGCCCGGCCATCGGGTGGCCTGCCTGCGACGCCCCGCCGGCGCCGAGCCGGCGCCGCTGACGCCGACGATATGAGACAAGGAGGCTGCCGCCGATGTCCCGGGACGAACTTGCGGAACTGCCAGCGACCGAACTCCGCCGCCTGATCGGGAGGCGGGAGGTTTCGCCGGTCGAACTGCTCGAGTCCTGCATCACGCGCATCGAACGGTTAGATCCTGCAGTCAACGCCATCGCCGCGCGATGCTTCGCGCGGGCGCGCGCCGAGGCCCGGGCGGCGGAGGTAGCCGTGCAGCGCGGCGAGCTGCTTGGCCGCCTGCATGGCCTGCCAGTGGGCATCAAGGATCTGCAGGACACGGCGGGCCTGCTCACCACGCACGGTTCGCCCCTTTACCGCGACCATGTTCCAAAGGCGGATTCGGCCCAGGTGGCACTCGTCCGCCGCGCAGGTGCCATCGTCGTCGCCAAAACCAACGTGCCGGAATTCGGCGCCGGCGCCAATTCCCGCAACCCGGTCTGGGGAGCGACCGGCAATCCCTTCGACCCGGAACTGAATGCCGGCGGCTCGTCGGGCGGATCGGCGGCGGCGCTGGCCTGCGACATGCTGCCGATCTGCACCGGATCCGACACGGGGGGCTCGCTGCGCATTCCTGCGGCGCTCTGCGGTGTCGTCGGCTTCCGCCCCTCGCCCGGCCTCGTCCCCATGGATGGACGCGGCCTCGGCTGGACACCGATTTCCGTCCTCGGGCCGATGGGCCGCAACGTCGCTGACACGCGCCTTCTCTTCTCCGCCCAGCTTGGCGTCGATGATCGCGATCCGCTCTCCCAGCCGCTTGATCCGGATCGGGCGGGCAGTCATTGCCCCCTGGACCTTGGCAGGCTCCGCGTCGCCTGGAGCACGGATTTCGGTCAGTGCCCGGTCGGCAGCGAGATCCGCGACCTCATGCGCGCACGCATGAAGCGGATTGCGCACCTTTTTCATCGCTGCGAGGAGGTCAGCTTCGACTTTGCCGAGGCGGACCGCTGCTTCGATGTCATCCGGGCACTCAACTTCGTGGCACGTCACAAGGAGACCTACGACCGCGACCGTGCGCAGCTTGGGCCGAACATTCGCGCCAACTACGAAATCGGGGCGGCAATGAGCCTTGCCGATGCAGCCTGGGCCCATGCCGAGCAGACCAGACTCTTCCGCCGTTTCCAGGACACGTTTCGCGACTACGATCTGGTCATGGCGCCAACCACACCAGTTTCCCCTTTCCCCTGGCGACAGCTTTACCTCGAAAGCCTCGACGGCGTGACGCTGCGCAACTATTACCATTGGCTGGCATTGACCTACTTCATCACCTTGACGACAAACCCGGCGATCGCCCTGCCTTGCGGCACCGATGGCAAAGGCATGCCTTTCGGGCTTCAGGTCATCGGACGCTTCCGTGGCGATCTCGCACTGCTCGATGCGGCCGCGGAACTCGAGCAGGTCTTCGCGCACATCCCGGAACTCAGCCGTCCGCGACCCGATCTGCAACGGCTGGCAGCGCCGAGACCGGAACTGAAATCGATCGTGACGGCGCCGCCGCCCGCGAGCGCATTCTCTTGAGAGGGACCATGAATATCGACAGGCTCAAGCGCGAGATAGCGCGCAACTTCGGAACGCCGGCCGTGGTCATCGATCTCGACATCGTCGAGCGCAACATCGCCCGCGTCCAGGCCATGTGCGATGCCGCCGGCATCCGCAATCGCCCGCACATCAAAACCCACAAGAGCCCGGTTCTGGCGGCGATGCAGCGCGATGCCGGCGCGAGCGGCATTACCTGCCAGAAGCTTGGCGAGGCGGAAGTCATGGCCGACGGCGGACTGGACGACATCTTCATCAGCTACAATCTCCTCGGAGAGGAGAAGATTGCGCGTCTGGCCCGCCTGCTGCGGCGCGCCAAGGTAAGCGTTGCCGCCGACAATCCGGTCGTGGTGGAAGGCCTGGGGCGGCTCGAAGCAGACCGTCCGCTCGACGTCCTGGTGGAATGCGACACTGGCCGTAAGCGCGCGGGTGTCGAGACCCCGGGCGAAGCGATCGCGCTTGCCCGGGACATCGCTTCACGACCAAGCCTGCGCTTTGCCGGTTTCATGATCTATCCGCCGGAGGACGCCATCGCCACCACCCAGGCGTTTCTCGATGAGGCGACGCAAGGCGTGCGCGCGGTGGGCCTTGAGGTGCGCGTCGTTTCGAACGGCGGCACGCCCAATCTGGCCAATCTGGGCAAGATACGCGGCGTCACCGAACATCGGGCCGGCACTTGCATCTTCAACGACCGCATGATGATGGCCTGCGGTGCGGCCCGGCTTGAAGACTGCGCGCTGACCGTGCATGCCACTGTAGTCAGCCGGGCGGCAAACGACCGGGGCATTCTCGATTCCGGTTCGAAGACGCTGACCAGCGACCGGCCGCCTGACCTCGACGGCTACGGCATGATCCTCGAGTATCCCCAGGCGCGTATCGCGAAGTTTTCCGAAGAACATGGCTTCCTAGATCTTGCCGCCTCGAACCGCCGCCCCGAGATCGGCGAGGTGGTGCGCGTCATCCCCAATCATGTCTGCGTGGTTTCCAACATGGTGGACCGTTTTGTGACCGTGCGCGGCGACGAGATCGTGGGCGAGCTCCCTGTCGCCGCGCGCGGCAAGCTGACCTGACGGGTGGATTGGACATGCACGACCTCGTGCTGCGTGGCGGTCGCGTCATCGACCCCGATCAGGGCATCGACCGGATCGTCGATGTCGCTTTCTCCGCCGGGAAGGTCGCGGCCATCGGCGAGCGGCTGGAGGGGCATGACATCCGCGACGTGACGGGGCGGATCGTGACGCCGGGCCTGATCGACCTGCATTCCCATGTCTATTTCGGCGGCACCTCGCTTGGCGTCGAGCCCGATGCCTATGCCCGGCGGGCAGGCTGCACGACCCTGGTCGATGCCGGCTCCGCCGGCCCCGCCAACATCCTGGGCTTCCGCCGGCACGTGATCGAACGTGCCGAGGTGCGCATCCTGCCATTTCTCAACATCTCGTTTCCTGGCATCTTTGCTTTCAGCCAGAACGTCATGGTTGGCGAGTGCGAGAACTTGCGGCTGATCTCTCCGATCGACTGTATCGCCGCGGCACGCGAGCATGCAGATATCGTGGTCGGACTCAAGGTGAGGGTCGGCCGCTCGACCAGTGGACCGATCGGCGTCGCGCCGCTCGACATGGGTCTCGAGACCGCGGGCCGGCTCGGCCTGCCCGTCATGGCCCACCTGGATCACCCTCCGCCCTATCGCGGCGAAGTGCTTCCGCGGCTGCGCCGCGGCGATATCCTGACGCACTGCTTCCGGCCGTTTCCCAACTCGCCGCTGATCACGGACGACCGCATCCACGAGGACGTCCGCCAGGCGCGCGAGCGTGGCGTCATATTCGATATTGGACATGGCAAGGGAAGCTTCGGCTTCGAGACGGCGATCGGCATGCTAAAGGCCGGGTTTCTGCCCGATGTGATCTCGAGCGACGTGCATGCACTGTCCATCAATGGCCCCGCCTACGACCAGCTCAACACCATGTCGAAATTCCTGACCCTCGGATTGCCGCTCGGCGAAGTGATCCGCGCCAGCACCATCAATCCGGCCCGGGCCATCGGGCGGAGGGACCGGGGTACGCTGCGCCCGGGCCTGCTGGGCGATGCCACCGTTCTGTCCATCGAGGAAGGGCAGTTCGATTTCGTCGATGCCACAGGCGAGCGTATGCGGGGCCGTCAGCACCTGCGCTGCGGCGGCATGGTGCTGAACGGCCGGTGGTGGCACTGAGGTCGGACCGAGGAGGCCGGCCAGGCGCCGGGCCCGGACCATGGGATTCGCAACGCCAATTCTGCTAGATATGTCGCATGGAAACGATCCGCCGCTGGTTCCAGCAGACATTTTCCAACCCGCAGGTGGTGATCCTGACGGCAATCCTGCTGATAGCGGGTATCGCCATCATTGCCACTGCGCGGATGCTGGCGCCGGTCATCGCCAGCATCATTCTGGCCTTTCTCCTGCATCCGCCAGTGCGCTGGCTGCGCCGCGCGGGGATGCCGCATCTGGCCGCGGTTCTCGTGGTGTTCCTGCTATTCGTGGCGACGCTCCTGCTCGTCATCTTCTGGCTTCTGCCGATGCTGTTCCAGCAGCTCACGCGCCTGGTGCAGCAGGTGCCGTCCATGCTGCTCGCCGCGCAGACGGCGCTGATGCAGCTCCCCGAACGCTACCCCACCTTCATCTCCGAGGCGGAGGTCGCCAGTGCCATGCAGACCCTAAGGGCCGAGATCATCGCCGTCAGCCAGATGGCGCTGAGCTACTCCTTTTCCTCGGTCGTCGGCGCGGTCACACTGCTCGTCTACTGCGTTCTGCTGCCCTTTCTCGTCTTCTTCTTCCTGCGCGACCATGAACGGATCATTGCCTGGCTGACCGCCTTTCTGCCCAGCGAGCGCGAACTGGCCAGCCGGGTCTGGGCCGAGGTCGAGCAGCAGATGAGCAACTATATCCGCGGCAAGTCCGTCGAGATCGTGATCGTCGCAGCGGCGACCTTCGTGACCTTCCAACTCCTCGGCCTCAACTATGCGGCCCTGCTCGCCGTCGCCACCGGCCTTTCCGTGCTGATCCCCTATGTAGGCGCCGTCGTCGTCACCCTGCCGGTCGCCCTCGTCGCCTATGCGCAATGGGGCATCAGCGACGATTTTCTCTACGTGCTGATTGCCTATGCCATGATCCAGGCCATCGATGGCAACGTCCTCGCGCCGCTCCTGCTCAGCGATGCGGTGAACATCCATCCAGTGGCAATCATCGTCGCCATACTGTTCTTCGGCGGATTATGGGGATTCTGGGGGGTGTTTTTCGCCATTCCGCTGGCCACCGTCATCCAGGCGATCATCAATGCCTGGCCGCGTGCGCCACGCGATGGCTCCTGAAGGCGCCTACCAGATGCCGTAATGGATGCCGTGTCGGCGGTGGGCGTCGGTGCGCGCCTCGACCCAGGCATCGTCCACGGTGGTGCGCAGCTTGCGCCCGCGCATCCAGCCGAACAGCCGCTCGTGCATGTCCCGGCGCACGCCCTCATGACCGGGATCGCCGCCAAGATCGGCGAACTCTTCGGGATCGTCCACCAGATCGAAGAGTTGCGG
>JAHCJQ010000149.1 GCA_026126215.1 Alphaproteobacteria bacterium | reverse complement strand
ACCAGCCATTATATAATGCATCGATCGCGCCTTCGGGAAAGACAGGCAATGCAGGGAATCGCCGCAGTTTTCTTGGGCCTCCTTCTGCTTTCGGGGACTGCGCCCGGGGCTTCGGGCCAGAGCCGGGGCGATATCGGCGCCTATCCTCCACCCCCGCTCGGCAGCCCGCCGCCCCAGCCTACCTCGCCCCGGCCGCGCCTCGGGCCTGTGCTGGAAGACAAGGCGGATGATTATTGCCGCAGCAATCCGGGCGCCTGCAACGTCCGCCGGCCGGACGGGCATGAGATCCTGCGCCAGCCCCACGAGGAGCAGCTCGAGCGCGAGCGCCGGCGTGCCATCCAGGAAGAGCAGGACCGGGCGCTCGCCCGGCCGAAGCAGCCGTGAGCGAGCGGCAGGGCGGGCGGGCGGTCCCAAAGCGGGATCGGGAGCCGGAGGAGGCCGCCAGCCGGCGGCGGCGACTGGAGGAAGCGCTGCGCGCCAACCTTCGCCGGCGCAAGCATCAGGAGCGTGGGCGGCTCGAGATCGGCGGGGAGCCCCCGGACCCGGACCGGCCGGCCTGAAGGGCCGCCCGGAAAACGGCGCATTTGCAACGCAGCATCGGCTGCGTTAGAACGCAACCCAACCATTTCCGCGGGGCCCGTCGCGGCCCCGCACCTGTCCCCGGAACGCATTCGCATGGATCGCATACGCATCATTGGCGGCGTCCCGCTCAAGGGCGCAATCCAGATCAGTGGCGCCAAGAACGCCGCCCTGCCGCTGATGGCGGCTGCGCTGCTGACCGACCGGCCGCTTGTCCTGTCCAACGTGCCCGATCTCGCCGACATCGCCACCATGCGCCACCTGCTGGCGCAGCATGGGGTCGAATCCCACATGACGGCGGAAGCCGCCGGCGGGCACAGGCTGAGCCTCTCGGTCCCCGATATCACCGGCACCCTGGCGCCCTACGACATCGTGCGCAAGATGCGCGCCTCGATCCTGGTGCTGGGCCCCCTGCTCGCCCGCGCCGGCCGGGCGGAGGTCTCGCTGCCCGGCGGCTGCGCCATCGGCACGCGCCCGGTCAATCTGCATATCGAGGCGATGCGCGAACTGGGCGCCGAGATCGAGATCGAAGGCGGCTATATCCGCGCCCGCGCCGAGGGCGGCTTGCGGGGCGCCACCGTGCGCTTCGGCACGGTGTCCGTCGGCGCGACGGAGAATCTGCTCATGGCGGCAACGCTCGCCCGCGGCACGACGGTGATCGAGAATGCGGCGCGCGAGCCGGAAGTCGTGGACCTGACGCGCTGTCTGGTCGCCATGGGTGCCAGCATCGGCGGCATCGGCACCGACCGGCTGGTGGTGGAAGGCAGGGAGCGGCTCGGCGGCGCCAGCCATGAAGTGTTGCCCGACCGGGTCGAGACCGGAACCTACGCCGTGGCGGCGGCGATCACCGGTGGCGACATCACGCTGCAGGGCACCAGCGTCGAGCTGATCGGCGCGGTGGCGGAGACGATGCGCGAGGCCGGCGTCCTGGTGGAGGCGGAGGGCAACGGCATCCGTGTGCGCCGCGCCAACGGCCGGCTGCAGGGCGTGGATGTGATGACGCAGCCCTATCCCGGATTCCCGACCGACATGCAGGCGCAAATCATGACGCTGATGACCGGCGCGGAAGGCGCGGCGATGATCACCGAGACGATCTTCGAGAACCGCTTCATGCATGTCCCGGAACTGGCCCGCATGGGCGCCAGCATCACGGTGCACGGCGCCTCGGCGCTGGTTCGCGGCGTGCCGCGCCTGACCGGGGCGCCGGTGATGGCGACCGACCTGCGTGCCTCCGTCTCGCTGGTGCTCGCCGGGCTTGCGGCGGAAGGCGAGACCATCGTCAACCGCGTCTATCATCTCGACCGCGGCTACGAACGGCTCGAGGCGAAGCTTGCCGCCTGCGGCGCCGTCGTCGAGCGGCTCAAGGGTTGATGGCGCGATGGTGGCGGAACGGCACGACCCCCGCAGGACCGGCGCGCGCGGGTTGCGGCTGCGCGCCGAGGATGCCGACGATCTCGCCGTCATCTCCGCCTGCCTGCAGGACGCGGTGACGAGCCGGGCGCAGATGCGCTGGCAGCAGAAGGAGCGCCGCTTCGCCATGCTGGTCAACCGCTACCGCTGGGAGAGACAGGGCGGCGAGCGCATCCGGGCAGGGCTGCATTTCGATGGCGTGGAGAAGGTCGTGACACGCGATCTCGATGGCGTCGGCCCGGACCAGGTGCTGAGCCTGCTCGCCATCGCCTCGAGCGGTCGCGAGGAAGGCCGGGCGCGCATCACGCTGGTCTTCGCCGGCGGCCCGCTGGTCAGGCTCGAGGCGGAATGCATCGATGCGAGCCTGAACGATATCGGCGAGGGCTGGATGACGCCGCGCCACCCCGACCATGGCGAGGACCCGACCAGCGGCCGCGATGGAGAAGGCGGATGACAGCGCGCAACGAGCCCCTGGTGATCGCCCTGCCCAAGGGCCGCATCCTCAAGGAAGTGATGGGCCTGATGCGCCATGCCGGGATCGAGCCGGAAGCGGCGTTCGACGATCCGGGCTCTCGCCAGCTCCGTTTCGCCACCAACCTCCCGCATGTCTCCATCGTGCGCGTGCGCTCCTTCGACGTGGCGACCTTCGTCGCCTTCGGCGCCGCCCAGCTCGGCGTCGCCGGCAACGACGTTCTGATGGAGTTCGACTTTTCCGAGATCTATGCGCCCCTCGACCTTGGTATCGGCCGCTGCCGGCTGGTGGTGGCGGAGCCGGCCGAGCTGCGGCGCAGCGACAATCCGGTGCGCTGGAGCCATGTGCGCGTCGCCACCAAGTATCCTGGCATCACGCAGCGGCATTTCGCCGCGCGCGGCGTGCAGGCGGAATGCATCAAGCTCAATGGAGCCATGGAACTGGCACCCCAGCTCGGCCTCTGCCGGCGCATCGTCGATCTGGTTTCGACCGGGGAGACGCTGAAGGCGAACGGACTGGTAGAAGTCGAGACCATTGCCGAGATCACGTCGCGTCTGGTGGTCAATCGCGCCGCGCTGAAGACCCGCCCGGTCGAGATGAACGACTGGATCGGACGATTCCGGGAGGCGGCGAATGCCGCTTGAGCTGGACGCGGCCTCCCCGGATTTCGAGGCGGCTTTCGCGGCGCTGCTCGCCGCCAAGCGGGAGGCATCGGAGGATGTCGGCCAGGCGGTGGCCCGGATCATTGCCGATGTCCGCGCGCGCGGCGATGCGGCGGTGATCGACTGCACTCGCCGCTTCGACCGTTTCCCGCTCGAGGCATCGACCATGGCGATCGGCGAAGATGAGATCGCGCGCGCCGTCGATGCCTGCGAAGGCGCGGTGCTGGATGCGCTCCGGCTCGCGGCGGCGCGTATCGAAGCGTTCCATCGCCGCTCGCTGCCCGCCGACGAGCGCTTCACTGACGATGCCGGGGTAGAACTCGGACACCGCTGGACGGCGATCGAGGCGGTCGGCCTCTATGTGCCGGGCGGCACCGCCGCCTATCCTTCCTCGGTCCTGATGAATGCCATCCCCGCCCGGGTGGCGGGGGTCGAGCGGCGTGTCATGGTCATGCCGACGCCCGATGGCAAGGTCAATCCGCTGGTCCTCGCCGCCGCGCGGCTTGCCGGCATCGAGGAAATCTATCGCATCGGCGGCGCGCAGGCGGTGGCCGCGCTCGCCTTCGGCACGGCGACGATCCCTCCCGTGGCCAAGATCGTTGGCCCCGGCAATGCCTATGTGGCGGCCGCCAAGCGGCAGGTCTTCGGCACCGTCGGCATCGACATGATCGCCGGCCCTTCGGAAATTCTCGTCGTGGCGGATGGGGAGAACGATCCCTCATGGATCGCCGCTGACCTGCTCTCGCAGGCCGAGCATGACGAGGCGGCGCAGTCCATCCTGATCACCGACGATGCCGCATTCGCGCAGGCCGTCGGGCAGGCGGTGGAGGCGCAGCTTGCCCTCCTGCCGCGCGCCGCCATCGCGCGGGCAAGCTGGCAGGACCATGGCGCCATCATCCTGGTGCGCCGCCTCGCCGATGCGCTGCCCCTGATCGACCGAATCGCGCCGGAGCATCTGGAGCTCGCGGTGGCGGAGCCGGACGCGCTTGCCACGCGGGTCCGCAATGCCGGGGCGATCTTTCTCGGGCGCCATACGCCGGAGGCGATCGGCGATTATGTCGCCGGGCCGAACCACGTACTGCCCACCGCCCGCTCGGCGCGCTTCTCCTCGGGCCTTTCGGTGCTCGACTTCATGAAGCGCACCACACTGGTGCGCTGCGATGCCATGAGCCTCGCCGGCATCGGCGAGGCGGCCATCCGCCTCGCGGAGGCAGAGGGCCTCGGCGCCCATGCCAGATCGGTCTCCATCAGGCTCAATCGCGGCTCATGAACGAACCGAAGGGCGAGGACCGCTACCGTCTCGTCAGCGTCACGCTCGACGAGAGGACGGTGATGCGGCGCAGTCCCGAGGTCGAGCATGAACGCAAGGTCGCCATCTACGACCTGCTGGAACAGAATTATTTCTGCCCGCGCGGCGAGCATGGTGGCCCCTATGCGCTGCACCTTGCCATCGAGGAGAACCGGCTGCTCTTCGATATCCGCGCCGAGGATGGCGCGCCGCTCGGGCGCATCGGCCTGTCACTCACTTCGTTCCGCCGCGTGGTCAAGGACTACTTCGCCATCTGCGACAGTTATTACCAGGCGATCCGGACCGCCAGTCCGTCGCGCATCGAGGCGATCGACATGGGCAGGCGCGGCATCCACAACGAGGGCTCGCAGCTTCTGCTCGACCGGCTGGCCGGCAAGATCGACTTAGACTTCGATACGGCGCGGCGGCTTTTCACCCTGATCTGCGTCCTGCATATCCGGCAGTAGCGCGCATGGGGCACCTTCCCGGTAGCGTGCTGTTCGCCTGCACCATGAACTCGGTGCGCTCGCCGATGGCGGAGGGCATTCTCAAGCATCTGTTCGGACACCGGGTCTTCGTCGATTCGGTCGGGGTGAGGCGCGGCGAGAGCGATCCCTTCATGGTCGAGGTCATGGACGAAATCGGCATCGACATGAGCCGGCATCGCGCCAAGACCTTCGACGACCTGGAAGACAGCTCCTTCGATCTCGTCATAACGCTGAGCCCGGAAGCGCAGCACAGCGCCATCGAACTGACCCGCACCATGGCCTGCGAGGTCGAGTTCTGGAATACATTCGATCCGACCCTGCTGCAGGGCTCGCGCGAGCAGCTTCTTGACGCCTATCGCGGCGTGCGCGACGGGCTGCTGAAGCGCATCAAGGACCGCTTCGATCCTGGTCCGCGCAGCAGCGTCGGCTGAGACAGGTGCATCGGCAGGCCAACGAGGACATGGTTTCCATGCGGTAATTGCACCTCGGCAACGCCGCTTACGCCTTGACCTCGGGCCGCCGAGACCGCATGTTCCAGCCGGTTTCCAATCAGCCGAAAGGGATCGGATGGCGAAGGAGGAACTGCTGGAGTTTCCGGGCGTGGTCACCGAACTGCTGCCGAATGCCATGTTTCGCGTGAAGCTCGAGAACGACCACGAGGTCCTGGCCCATACCTCGGGCAAGATGCGCAAGAACCGCATCCGCGTCCTGGCGGGA
>JAHCJQ010000148.1 GCA_026126215.1 Alphaproteobacteria bacterium | reverse complement strand
CAGCGCCAGGTCCGGGCGCGCCCGGCGCAACCGTTCGACGACGCGCAGGTAATGCGCCGCGTCGTGACGGCGGTTCATCGCCGCCAGAATCCGGTCCGAACCGGACTGCACCGGCAGGTGCAGGAAGGGCATGAGCTTCGCCTCTGCGCCATGCGCGGCGATCAGCTCATCGTCCATCTCCAGCGGATGCGAGGTGGTGTAGCGGATGCGCGCGAGCCCGTCGATCTCGGCGAGCCGGCGCACGAGCCAGCCGAGCGAGCGGGTGCGGCCACCCTCGTCCTCGCCGTGATAGGCGTTGACGTTCTGGCCGAGCAGCGTGATCTCCCGCGCGCCGGCCGCAACCAGTCGCCGCGCCTCGACGACAATGTCGGCCACGGGACGGGAATACTCCGCGCCCCGCGTATAGGGCACGACGCAGAAGGTGCAGAACTTGTCGCAGCCCTCCTGCACCGTCAGGAAGGCTGACGCGCCCTGCGGCGCCGCCAGCTCGGGCAGATGGTCGAACTTCGCCTCGACCGGGAAATCGGTATCGAGAACCCCGCCGCCGGCGCCCGCCCGGTGGGCGCGGGCCACCATCTCGGGCAGCCGGTGATAGGTCTGCGGCCCGAGCACGATATCGACGTTGGGGGCGCGGCGCATGATCTCCGCCCCCTCCGCCTGCGCCACGCAGCCGGCGACCGCGACCACCAGCCGTCCGCCCTGCGCCGCCTTCTCATGCTGCAGCGCGCGCAGGCGGCCGAGTTCGGAATAGACCTTCTCCGCCGCCTTCTCGCGGATATGGCAGGTATTGAGGATGACCATGTCGGCCTCTTCCGGCCCCTCGGCCGGCACGTAGCCGATCGGCGCCAGCACGTCCGCCATGCGGGCGGAATCGTAGAAGTTCATCTGGCAGCCATAGGTCCTGATGAAAAGCTTCCTGGCCACGCCCTTGTTCCCTTCCCTTCAGCCCGCGGCCCCGCCGCCCGCCGCAAGCGCCTCGTCCCGGGGCCGGGGCAGCGGCAGCGGGCCGCGCCGGGGCGGCCGGCCGGTCTTCGCATCATCGACGCCCTGACGCGTCACGTTGCGGCAATAGTTCGCCAGCTCCTTGCGCGAGGCGAACTGCTCGATGGTCACCGGTGGATGGAACTCGACCACCACCGTGCCCGGACCGGCCCCCATGTAGCGCCAGAGGTGGGGCAGCAGGTCCTCGTCGCCGACCCAGGCATAATACTGTGTGGCGCGACGTCCCACCGGCATGTTGTTGAGCCGCGTGAAAGCGATGGAGACCGGCTGCACGGCGAGCGGCCGCTCGCCGATGCGCCGCTCCGCCAGCGAGAAGAAGGCGCTCTTGTAGGGCAGCACGCGCAGCCCGTCGCCGGAGGTGCCCTCGGCGAACAGAATCAGGCAGTCGCGCTGCTCCAGCCGCACCACCATTTCGTCGCGATGGTCGATGGTCTTGCGCGCCCGCCGCTCGATGAAGACCGTGCGCTGGCATTTCGCCAGCAGGCCGAAGAGCGGCCAGCCCGAGACCTCGTGCTTGGCGATGAACGAGGCCTTCAGCACAGAGCCCAGCACCGGAATGTCCATCCACGAGACGTGGTTGGAGGCGAACAGGACCGGTCCATCGGTGAGCGGGGTGCCGCGCGTCTCGACCCGGATCCTGAGCAGGAAGCAGGCACCCCGGTGAAAGAGCCTCGGCAGCGAACGGGCCAGCGGCGAGCCCGCCTTGAGCAGCACGATCTGCACCGGCAGCAGCAGGGCGATCCATAGCGCAGCGCCGAGCGCCGCCAGGAGACGGCGGAGCGGGAACATGGCGTTCAGTCTTTCCTGCCCTTCTCCGGGGCGCCCACCGGCAGGCCATACAGTTCCAGGCGATGATCGACCAGCCGGTAGCCGAGCCGGCGCGCCACCTCCTGCTGCAGCCGCTCGATCGCCTCGTCATGGAACTCGATGACCTTGCCCGTCTGCAGGTCGATGAGGTGATCGTGATGGTCTTCCGACGCTTCCTCGTAGCGGGCGCGGCCATCGCGGAAATCATGGCGGTTGAGGATGCCCGCCTCCTCGAACATGCGCACGGTCCGGTAGACCGTGGCGATGGAGATGCGCGGGTCGATCCGGTGGGCCCGGCGGTGCAGTTCCTCGACATCCGGATGATCGTTCGATTCCGAGAGCACGCGCGCGATGACGCGCCGCTGCTCGGTCATGCGCATGCCCTTCTCGACGCAAAGCTGTTCCAGCCGGTGCGGCATCGTGGATCGCGTCAACGCGCCCCCATCCTCAACGACCCGACCGGGCAAGTGGACCCTTGTCCGCACCCGGAACGGAATGGTAACGCCGGCAGCCGCCCGGCCGCCAACGGGGATCGACACCCGGCCGCTTGTCGGACCGGACCCCGACAGTGCAACAAACCAGCAGAGGCGATATCCGTCAATAACTTGCTTTGCCGTAAGCCAGGACTATCGACGGCCCTTCGAGCGGCTGGTCCCGAGGCCGATCTTCTTGGCGAGGTCGCGCCGCTGCAGGGCATAGTTGGGCGCCACCATCGGATAGTCGGGCGGCAGGCCCCAGCGCTCGCGATACTGTTCCGGTGTCATCGAATAGGCGGTCATGAGGTGCCGTTTCAGCATTTTCAGCTTCTTGCCGTCCTCGAGACAGACGATGTATTCCGGTGTCACCGACTTCTTCACCGGAACCGCCGGCTGCGGCCGGTCGGGCTGCGTCTCCGCCTCGCCGACGCTGCGCAGGGTGGCGAAGACCTGGCGGATCAGTTGCGGCAATTCGCTGGAATCGACCCGGTTGTTCGAGACATGGGACGAGACGATTTCAGTCGTCAGCGCCAGTATCTCGTTACGATCCAAATCTTCAGCCATTGAAACCGACCTCCGTTTGACCGGATCGGGTTATAAGGACTGAATCATGCGCTTGGCAACAGTAAATGAAATTTCACCACGAATATTTGATCAGTTCGATACCAAATTTGGAGTCTCGGCAGTTTTACTGGGATTCTTCGGCCTGTAGTTCACGGCGCATGACCAGGGCGTCCACCGGTCCCCCGGGCCGGGCATAGTAGCCACGTCGCCGCCCTGCCGGCAGGAAGCCCGCCTGGCGGTAGAATGCCACCGCGCCCCCATCATCCTCCGCCACTTCGAGCAGGCAATGGCCGGCGCCGCGGGCACGGGCCGCCGCAAGGCCGATCTCGAGCAGCCGTCGCCCGATGCCCTGGCGGCGCGCCTCCGGCAGGGTGGCGACCAGCAGGATCTCCGCCGTCCCGCCGACCTCCTGGACCAGCACGAACCCGGCCGGACCGCCATCGAGCAGAGCCAGATGGCCGGCGATGCCGGGCTGGGCAAGCAGCGAGGCCAGCAGCTCTCCGCTCCAGGGCTCGGCGAAGCAGCGCGCACTCATGGCGGAGATCAGCGCCGCGTCCGGCGGGCCGGCCTGAAGGATCTCCAGCATCCTCACGCCGTCCCCGGCAGCTTGGCATCCGGCGCGCGCAGATAGAGCGGCTCCGGCGCCGTGCCGGCGGGTGGCAATGGCCGTGCCAGTGCGCGACACGCGACCTGGCGCGCATCGATGCGCCCGTCCCCCGGCGCCAGCCGCGCCCTGCCGCTGCCGAGCAGGGCCAGCAGGCGCGGCGCCCCCGAACCCGCCAGCAGCACCGGCCCTGCCGGCAGCCGGCTTGCAGCGGCGTCCAGCGGCAGCAGCGCTGCCGCGTCCAACGGCCGCAGGCCGGCATCGAAGCCCTGCACATAGACTTCGCCGCGCCTGGCATCGATCGCGGCGACGCGCAGGTTCGCTTCCGCCAGCTCCTGCGGAATGCCGGCGGCCAGCGCCTCCAGGGTCGAGACACCGGCCAGCGGCAGGCGCAACGCCACCGCCATGCCGCGCGCGGCCGCCAGCGCGATGCGGATGCCCGTGAAAGTTCCCGGACCGATGGTGACCGCCAGCGCGTCCAGCGCGGTGAAACCAAGACCCGCCTCGGTCATGGCCGCCTGGACCAGCGGCATCAGCGCCTCCGCCTGGCCGCGCGCCTCCTCGCGCCGGCGATGGGCGAGCAGGCGCGGCCCATCCAGCACGGCGACAGAGCAGCCATCGAGGGCGCTGTCCATGGCGAGCAGTTTCATCGCCCGTCCGTCATGCTAGTCTCCGCCGCCATGAAGCCGGACGGAGCCCCGCGCCAGCCATGCTGCTGATCGAGATCGCCAGACCCGCCTTCGATGTCGAGACCGAGATCGCCTATGCCACCGCGGAGAATTTCACCGGTGCGCCGGTCTATCGCCGGCCTGCCTGCTACCTCAACCCGGAGGCGGCGGACCGGCTTGCGCGCGCCATCGCCATTGCCGCCGCACAGGGCCTGCGCCTCAAGATTTTCGATGCCTTCCGGCCGAGCGAGGCGCAATGGCGGCTCTGGAACCATAGCCCCGATCCGGATTTCCTCGCCGATCCACGCCGCGGCTCGCCCCATTCGCGTGGCGCCGCCATCGACCTGACACTGGTGGATGCCACGGGCCTGGCGATCGAGATGGGCACGCCCTTCGATGCCTTCACGCCGCTCTCCCACCATGGCCGCACCGACATTCCCCTCGCCGCGCAGCGCAACCGCGCGCTTCTGCTCGGCATCATGACCGCCGCCGGCTGGGACTTCTATGGCAAGGAATGGTGGCATTACCAGCTTTTCAATCCGCGTCGCTTTCCGCTGCTGTCCGACAGCGCCGCCGCCACCGCCATGATGTAAGCGCCGACACATTACTTTCGCGAATCCAATGCAGGATAGGCGCATGATCCGCAACGTGCTCTTCCTCTGCACCGGCAATTCGGCGCGCTCCATCCTGGCCGAGGCGCTGCTCAGCCGGCTTGGCGCCGACCGCTTCCGCGCCTACAGCGCCGGCAGCAATCCCACCGGTCGCGTGCACCCGCTGGCGCTCGAACTGCTCGCCGCCGGCGGCCATCCGATCGGCGAACTGCGCTCCAAGCATTGGGAGGAGTTCGCCGGACCGGACGCGCCAGAACTGCATTTCATATTCACGGTCTGCGATCACGCCGCCTCCGAATCCTGTCCGGTCTGGCCGGGCCGCCCCGCAAGCGCTCATTGGGGGATTGCTGATCCGGCGGCGGTCGCCGGCGACCCGGCCCGGCGCAGGCGCGCCTTCGAGAAGGCGCACGCGGAACTGACCGACCGGATTGGCGCCTTTCTCCGGCTCGACATCGAGCGCCTGTCTGCGCAACGGCTGGCCGCGGAACTCGCGCGCATCGGCCGGGAAGGACTGGTCCTGCCGGACTGACGCGATCAAAGGATCCGGCAGGCCTCGTCGAAGCTGAGCCGCGGACCCCTGGGACGGAGCTTCGCCCGGTCGCCGTAGCCGAGGTTGCAGAGAAAGTTCGACCGGACCTTTCCCTCCGGGAAAAAGGCGGCATCGACCTTCGCATTGTCGAAGCCCGACATGGGGCCGCAATCGAGACCGAGCGCGCGCGCGGCAACGATCAGGTAGGCGCCCTGCAGGCTGCCATTGCGGAACGCGGTGGTCTCGGCAGCGCGCGGGTCCTTGAACCAGTTGCTTGCGTCCGGATTGTGGGGAAAGAGTTTCGGCAGGTGGCGGGCGAAGTCGAGATCGTAGCCGATCACCGCCACCACCGGCGCCGCCATGGTCTTCGCCAGGTTGCCGGCCGAGAGCGCCGGGGCGAGCCTTTCCTTCGCCTCCCGCGATTTCAGGAACAGGACGCGCGCCGGCGAGCAGTTGGCGGAGGTCGGCCCCATCCGGTAGAGCTCGTA
>JAHCJQ010000147.1 GCA_026126215.1 Alphaproteobacteria bacterium | reverse complement strand
GCCGGAAGGCATCCGCCGCACGGAAGCGCTGATCGAGGCAGGCTGCGACCTGATCGTGGTGGATACGGCGCATGGCCATTCCCTGCGCGTGCTCGAGACCATATCGGCGATCAAGAAGCAGTCGAACTATGTCCAGGTAGTCGGCGGCAACGTGGCTACGGCCGATGGCGCGCGGGCCCTGATCGATGCCGGGGCCGATGCGATCAAGGTCGGCATCGGACCGGGTTCTATCTGCACCACACGGATCGTCGCCGGCGTCGGCGTGCCGCAGTTCACCGCCATCCGCGACGCGGCGGAAGTGGCGGCCGCCCGCGATATCCCGGTGATCGCCGATGGCGGCATCAAGTTCTCCGGCGATCTCGCCAAAGCCATCGCCGCCGGTGCCTCGGCCGCCATGGTGGGTTCGCTGCTGGCGGGCACGGACGAGAGCCCCGGGGAGGTCTTTCTCTATCAGGGCCGCTCCTACAAGGCCTATCGCGGCATGGGCTCGATCGGCGCCATGGCGCGCGGCTCTGCCGATCGCTACTTCCAGGAAGAAGTGAAGGAAAGCCTGAAACTGGTGCCGGAGGGGATCGAGGGCCGAGTGCCCTACAAAGGGCCGGCGGCGCAGGTCATCCATCAACTCATCGGCGGCCTGCGCGCGGCCATGGGCTATACCGGCAACCGCACGCTCGACGAGATGCGGCGCAACTGCCGGTTCGTGCGGATCACCAATGCGGGCCTCAGGGAGAGCCACGTGCACGACGTCGCCATCACCCGCGAGGCGCCCAACTACCGCCAGGACTGAGCCGTCATGACGCCGGGCGCGCGGCTCGCCGCGGCCTGCGAGCTGTTCGACCTGGCCCGGCAGGCCGGTGCGGCGGACCGCGAGATCCAGGCATACTTCCGGGCGCGCCGCTATGCCGGCGCCAAGGACCGCGCCTGGATATCGGACGCGGTTTTTCTCGCGGAGCGCCGGGAGGCGGAACTGCGCTTCCTGCTGGGCAGGGATGCCTCGGCGCGGCTTGGCCTGTTTGCCGCGCTGCTGATCGAGGGCCGCTCGACGCTTGAGGAGCTGGCGCGGCTCTGCGACGGGGCGGGACATGCGCCTTCGCCACTCCTTGAGGGGGAACGCGCGCTTCTTGCGGGCGCGCTCGCGCGAATGCAGGACGCGTGGCCGGACTGGGTCAGGGGCGGTTATCCCCCGTGGCTGGAGCCGGAGCTCGGTCGCCGGTTCGGCGACGCAATAGTGCCGGAGATGGCGGCACTCAAGGCACGCGCGCCGCTCGATCTGCGCGTCAACACGCTGAAGGCGACGCGCCCGGATATCCTCGCCCGGCTGCGCGATGCCGGTTTCGATGCTGCTCCGACGCCGTACTCTCCGGTCGGCATCAGGCTCGCCGGCCATCCACGGATCGACCGGCTCGACCTGGCACGGGAAGGGCTGGTGGAAACGCAGGACGAGGGCTCGCAGCTTGCCGCGCTGATGGTCGGCGCGCGGCCGGACATGTGCGTCGTGGATCTCTGTGCGGGCGCTGGCGGCAAGACCCTGGCGCTGGCCGCCGAGATGGGCGGGCAGGGCGAACTGGTGGCAAGCGATGCCGACCCGGCCCGCCTCCGTCGCCTCGCGCCGCGGCTGGCGCGTGCGGGCGCATCTTGCGTGTCGATCCTCGATCCGGCGAGCCTGCCCGTCAGTCTCTCGGGCCGGGCGGACCGGGTCCTTCTCGATGTGCCCTGCTCGGGCACCGGCACCTGGCGTCGCCAGCCCTGGGCACGCTGGCGCTTCGGACCGGAGGATCTCGCGCGAGACCGGCGCTTGCAGGCCGGGCTGTTGTCGGAAGGCGCGAGACTCGTCCGGCCGGGCGGCCGTCTGGTCTATGTCACCTGTTCGCTTCTGCCCTGCGAGAACGAGGATCAAGTCCATGGGTTTCTTGCCGCTCACCCGGAGTTTGAGCCGGTTCCGGCCGCCGAGGTCTGGCGGGCGAGGCTTGATGGCGCTGCGCCGGGCAGGGACCCGTGGCTCCGCCTGAGCCCACGGGAGCACGGCACGGACGGCTTCTTCGTCGCGGTGCTGCGACGGAAGGATCGAGGGGCGGGCGACGTCTGACTGTCGGCGGCATGGTCCGTCCGGGGCGAATGGACGTTACATCCACAACAATGGCTGGGATTCCGAACAGGGCACTGTGACTATTCACTTGCAGGCCGGAATGATCGTCATGCCCGGCCATGGACACATCGGCAGGCGCCGTGGCGCCAGCATGAAACACGCCTGTCAGGGGAGGTTTTTAAATGGGGCCGGACCACAAAGCCGTCGCCAGGATGTCGCAAAGCTATACCGCAGCCTGGAACGCAAAGTCTGCCGAAGCGGTGGCATCGCATTATGCGGACGATGGCCAGATCGTCATCAATCGGGGCACGCCGTGGAAAGGGCGCGCCGGCATCAGGGATATGGCTGCCGGATTCTATGCGGATGTTCCCGACCTCTCGCTCACGTGCGACGACATACGATGCGCGGGCTCCCACGCCGTCTATGTCTGGACCTTTACCGGCCATCATGCCGGCAGCGGCAGGCCATTGAAGATCAGTGGCTGGGAGGAGTGGGAACTTGATGACGATCTCAGGGTCAAGTCCTCTCTCGGATGGTATGACGCGGAAGATTACGCGCGGCAGGTGGAAGGCCGCTGACGCCGTTCCAGGCCCTCCCGTGACGCCACGCCGCATAACGCATTGCCCGTCAACGGCGGGGCGGCACGCGAGGAGCCGACCGATCGCGGTTGTCCCAGCCGCCCTGAATGCAGGCTGCGGCAGCGACCGGACAGCGGGGCAGGGCCGATGTCGCGCTCCGGAGGGGGAAGCCATAGCAGTTGAGCCGACGATGCTTCAGAGGGGGTCGGGATGACACTATCGGACTGGGCGAATGTCGCGCAGATCGTTGGCGCGGCTTCCGTCGCTGCCACCCTCGTCTTTGTGGGGTTCAGCTTGGCTACAATACAAAGAGCAATCGCGCATCGACCCTGCAGATGAATGCGGACTACTGGTTGCAGTACTTGACCACGATGGCCGACCCTGAATGTAGCAGGGTATATTCCAAGGGCGCGACTGCGCGAAAGGAACTCGAGCAGAGCGAATTCGTCCAGTTCTTCTTCTTGTGCCGCGCCACGTTCATGGGATGCGAAAATCAGCACTATCAATATCTTAGGGGTCTGATCGACGAAAAGGCCTACGGCGGCTACAAGCAGACGATAGAGGAGCAGATTGCGGCTTTTCCGGGGGTTCGGGCGATGTGGCAGATGGTGCGTCACACGTACGGATCGGAATTCGCAAAGTTCATGGATGCCATGATTGCGCAGGTTCCGGCCCATGCATCCTCGCATGCGTTCAAAACCTGGAAAGCCCTCGTCGAAGGGCAAAAGGCGGAGCCCGTTGCAAGGCAGGGCCCGTAGTTCGGCGGATCCTGCCTCGCCTCGCGAATTGCCGTCCCGGTTGACGGCGTTGGCGATGCGCGGCCATCGCAGATGGACAGGCGCCCGCGTTCGTATTGCCGCGAAGGAAGAAACGGGCGCGCTGTGGCGTCCCATGCCGGGTGAGGATAGTCCGGCCGGGGCGAACGGACGTATAATGACGAGTGTTTTCCGCCCGGCTGTTGCGAGGGAAATATGCAGAAGATTCGACATCTTGTCCTTGGGCTGGCGCTTGGCATGGCTCTCGGCCTCGCGGCGCCCGCCGTCACGGCCATGGGGGCGGGCAGCGACCCCGCGCCTGCCTCCCGCGCCGCGCCGGCCGATCCGGATTTCGCCGCCGGCAAGCAGGCGGTGGATGCGAGGGACTGGCCGACCGCCATTCGCCATCTCGATCTGGCGGCGGCCAAGGATCCGGGCAATGCCGACATCCAGAATTACCTCGGCTACGCCTATCGCAATTCCGGCGATCTGCAGAAGGCGCTTGCCGCCTATGACCAGGCGCTGAAGCTCGATCCGAAGCATCGGGGCGCGCACGAATATCTGGGCGAGGCATACCTGTTGCAGAACGACCTGCCGAAGGCCGAGGAGATGCTGGCACGGCTGGACAAGCTCTGCTTCTTCGGCTGCGCGGAATATACCGAACTCAAGAACAAGATCGCCGCCTACAAGGCGCGCAAGTCGAGCTGAACGAGGCTGGACTTCCGGCCCGGCGCGGCTTAAGGGAAGGGTCCGGACAGCGGGGCCGCCGGCCCGGTCGCGGACGTTTCGGTCGGAACCGGCCGGGGCGCCCCGGCGGGCGGCGGCCCCGCCCGTTCCACGGCGCCGCCAACCGGACGAGGGCCCCATGTCCGATCGCGTTCTGATCATCGATTTCGGTTCCCAGGTGACGCAGCTCATCGCCCGGCGCGTGCGCGAGAGCGGTGTCTATTGCGAGATCGTTCCCTTCAACAAGGCGGCATCGGTGCTGCGCGCATTCGCGCCGCGCGCCGTGATCCTGTCCGGCGGCCCGGCCTCCGTCACCGATATCGGCACGCCGCGCGCCCCCGACGAGGTGTTCGGCCTCGGCGTCCCGGTGCTCGGCATCTGCTATGGCCAGCAGACGATGTGCGCCCAGCTCGGCGGCGAGGTGCAGCCGTCCGACCATCGGGAATTCGGTCGGGCACTTGTCGATGTCAGGGAAGAGAGTGCGCTGTTCGAGGGCGTGTGGGAGAAGGGCAGCCGTCACCAGGTCTGGATGAGCCATGGCGACCGCGTGACGCGGCTGCCCAGGGGTTTCCGAGTGGTGGCGACGAGCGAGGGGGCGCCATACGCGGCCATCGCCGACGAGGCGCGGCGCTTCTATGGCGTGCAGTTCCATCCGGAGGTGGTGCATACCCCCGACGGCGCGCGCCTGCTCGCCAATTTCACCCATCGCGTGGCGGGCTGTTCCGGCGACTGGACCATGGCGGCTTTCCGTGCGCAGGAGATCGCCAAGGTCCGCGCCCAGGTCGGCGGCGGGCGGGTGATCTGCGGCCTTTCCGGCGGCGTCGATTCCTCCGTGGTCGCGGTCCTGCTGCACGAGGCGATCGGCGCGCAGCTTACCTGCGTCTTCGTCGATACCGGCCTGATGCGGGCCGGCGAGGCGGGGGAGGTGGTGCGCCTGTTCCGCGACCATTACAACATCCCGCTGGTGCATCGCGATGCGGGTGAGCTGTTCCTCGGCAAGCTCGCCGGCGTGAGCGACCCCGAGCAGAAGCGCAAGATCATCGGCGCCACCTTCATCGACGTGTTCGAGGAGGAGGCGCGCAAGGTGGGCGGCGCCGATTTCCTCGCCCAGGGCACGCTCTATCCGGACGTGATCGAGAGCGTTTCCTTCCATGGCGGCCCGTCGGTCACCATCAAGTCGCATCACAATGTGGGCGGCCTCCCCGAGCGCATGAACATGAAGCTGGTGGAGCCGCTGCGCGAGCTGTTCAAGGACGAGGTGCGCGCCCTCGGCCGCGAGCTTGGCCTGCCCGAGGACATGGTCCGGCGCCACCCGTTTCCCGGTCCGGGCCTCGCCATCCGCGTTCCCGGCGAGATCACGCGCGAGAAGCTCGACATCCTGCGCAAGGCCGACCGGATCTATCTGGAGGAGATCCGCAATGCCGGCCTCTACGATGCCATCTGGCAGGCATTCGCCGTGCTCCTGCCGGTGCGCACCGTCGGCGTGATGGGCGACGGACGCTCGTACGACTATGCCTGCGCGTTGCGCGCCGTCACCTCGACCGACGGCATGACCGCCGACTATTACCCGTTCCCGCACGATTTCCTGGGCCGCGTCGCGACCCGCATCATCAACGAGGTGCGCGGCATCAACCGCGTCACCTACGACATCACCTCGAA
>JAHCJQ010000146.1 GCA_026126215.1 Alphaproteobacteria bacterium | reverse complement strand
ATTCAGCTACCTCCCCTTCCTCGCCACCGGCGATCTGCATCACTACGAGTCCCTTTACGACGTCACCTTCGCGGCCTGGGCCTGGCATCCGGCGAAATGGCCCTACCAGACGCAGCATGACGGCTATGAGCGCGCCATCGTGACCACCAATGCGCGGGCTGTCGCCTGGGTCATGCGCAATCTCGGGCATTTCCGCGTCTGCGCGCCCGAGCGGCTGCCGGACCGCGCCGTTGTGTCGCCGCCCGATACCATCTACCGGATCTACGCGACGCAACAGGCCTGGCTCAAGCGCTGGCATGTCGATGGACCCGATCTGAACGGCCTCATGCCGGCGGATAAGGGGGATCACAAGTTCCTTCAGCATGGTAAGGGGCCGGTCTTCGCCTACGCCCAATGGATGCACTCCTATCTGTCCGCAGCGATGGCACATCTGGCACAATCGGAAAGCCTCGATACAGACGGATTGGCGTTCTTCGACTGGTACAAGAGCTATTCGGTCGATCAGGCCGATCCGCGACAGACTCATCCGGGAGTCGCGGCCGGATTCTATTACTGGCGTGCTCGTCGGCCAGACGGCAAGCCGCTGCGCAGCATGGCGGAGTTGTACCATTACATGGCCGATGAAGAGTGGCCGACGCCGGCTTCCCCGCTTTTCACGCTAATCGAGCCCAATGCCGAACTTGTGCTTGAAGGGCAGCGGACAAATGCCGGCTCCCGCCTTGCTGCGCAAGCCCTGTCCGGACGCGCCGGGGCGCCGAGCCGTGTCTTCGCGGCCGAATTGCAGGGACGGCAGATCCATGCCACCGGCGACAATGGTCTCGGCCGGATCGTGCGGGTGATGGATATCGAAGCGGGCTTTGGCAGCCGTCTCGAGATCGTGGTGGAGCGCCCCTTCCGGAGCGAGCGCTACAACCCCAAGCAGTGGCGATTGCAGATGCCTCCGCCCTCGGCCGGCAGCGGGCTCTTGCTCGATCCGAGTCGAAGCGTCGGCGACTATCCCTATCTACTCATGGGCGCTCTTGGGACGCTGGCGGCAGTCGAGGTCGCTGGCGCGCGCGAAGCCTGGAGGCGTTTACGGGCGCTGGCACGGGCATCCGGCAAGGATTTCCCCGATGCGCGCGCCGATCTTTGTGGCTGGGCAATCTCCACTGGAACCTGACGTCATTCATTATTGTATGCCGGGCCAACTCGCATGATCTCTCTTGGGTATGGCGAATGGGGCTGGCCGGAGTTGCGGGCGGCATTCCTTGCTTCGCTGCGGCCAGAGGGCGCATCCTCGTCCACCAGGCTGCTAAGCGATGCGTTCCAATCTCTCGGTTATGGACCCTGCCTGTTGCCGCTGAACCTCGGCCGTTCGGCGCTCAGGCTTGTTCTCGATGCACAGCGTCGGCTCACGCCACAACGCCGGCTGGTGCTGCTGCCTGACTATGTCTGTCCCAGCGTCGTATCGACCGTCCGGCTGGCCGGTCTCGAACCCGTCCCCGTACCTGTCGCGGCCGATGATCTGAATATGCTGCCGGAAGCCGTTTCGTCCATGATCAGCCACGAGACGCTGGCGGTGATTGCCGTCAGCATGTACGGCGTTCCCGTGCCAATGGAGGAGATCGCGGCTTCCTGCCGTCGAAGCGGAGCCATTCTGGTGGACGATGCCGCCCATGCCGTCGGCATCCGGCGGGGCGATCTACTGCTTGGCTGCGGCGGCGATGCCGGACTCCTAAGCTTCAATCAGTCGAAAACGATCACGGGCGGCAGTATCGAAGGCGGCGGCCTGCTGATCATCAACAATCCGGCGTTGCAGAAAGAGATTTTCGACAACCTTTACCGGATGGCCCGCGCGGCTGGCCGTCCGGGTGAGGTGCTTTCGTTCGTCCTCAATCACCTGTGCGACCGTTTCGCCTATCCACCCGAGGTCTATACCGGACAACTGCGCCGGAGGTTTGGCCTGCCCGTGCCAGCGCGACCCGAAATCGGCCCGGCGCTGATCTCCAATGCTGCTGCCTCCGCAGTCCTTGCCCAATTGCCGCGATTGCCTGCGATCCTCGACGGCCGGATCAGGATCGCCGGCTGGTACGGAGAGCTTCTGCCCCGAATCGAAGAACTGGAGTTCCCGCAGGGCCGGCCTGGTCGGTATCTCTCCCGGATACTGATTCGCCTGCCGCCAGGAACAGAGGCGAAGGCCCTGCAGGATGCCTTACGCACACACGGCGTGCGGACACGGCTTGGCTATCCGGACTGGGCCCGGCAATGGAAACCGAAAGCCCCGGAACTGATCGAACTGCCCATGCGGTTAGCGATGTCGAAACCAGATGTGGCGAAAGTATGCGGCGCGCTGGCGAAGGAATTGACGCGGCTGGCACGAGGACAGCGACAGAGCGACGGCCGCGCGTGGGGAGCGGTGGATGAAGAACGGTAGCTACGCGATACCAGCCGTCGTGGTGGGTGGCGGGCTCAATGGCCTTGGCGTCGTGCGAAGCCTCGGCCAGGCGGGCGTACCTGTCACGGTGCTCGATAAGGATCCCGGAGCGCCGGCCATGCGGTCGCGTTTCGCGCGTGCCATCCGCGCTGGCAGCCATGGGTCCGAGAAAGTGGAAGGTCGGGATCTCATCGATACCCTCATGGATCTGCGGAGCGGCTGGGATACACGACCTGTCCTGTTCCTGACCCAGGAAGAGTCCGTCGCTTTCGTTTCGGCACGACGCGAGCGTCTGGGGAACGGCTACCGTATGACAATGCCCGCACACGACACGATGGCGACGCTGCTTGACAAGACACGCTTTCAAGCGCGCGCCGAAGCCCTCGGATTCCCACTGCCCCGATCCTGCTCGCTTTCTGGGCTGCAGCATCTGCCGTCAGCCAGGCGCCTGCGCTATCCCTGCATCGTCAAACCTGTCACCAAGAACCCGCTCTGGGGCGCGAAGTTCAAGAAGGCCTACGAAGTGGCGACATTCGCGGAACTGGAAACACTCTATCGCACGATGGTCGAGTTTTCTTCAGATGTCATCGTGCAGGAATGGATCAAGGGACAGGATTGCGATGTCTATTTCTGCTTGCAGTATCGCGATCGGAGCGGCCATACGCGTGCGAGCTTCACAGGGAGGAAGATACGTCAGTGGCCACCGATGGTAGGCGGTACGGCAAGCTGCATGCCCGCACCGGGGGTCGCAACGGTGCTCGAAGAACTCACGTCGCGCTTTTTCGATGCGGTCGGTTTCGTCGGCATTTGCAGCATGGAGTACAAGCGGGACCAAAGGGACGGGCAGTTCTACATGGTCGAGCCCACGGTGGGCCGAACCGACTATCAGGAAGAAGTCGCCACCCTGAATGGCGATAACATCGTTCTGGCGGCCTACGAGGCGGAGTGCGACCTCCCTGCGAGGCCGCGGGCGCCAACCGGGAGAGCCCCGGGGCGGATTTGGCGCGATCCTTTCGGCGATGCACGATCCGCTGAATTGCAGCCGGATCATGTTGCTCCGGCAGAGGCCAAGAAATGTGAGGTTGTCGATGCCTACTGGCGCTGGAACGATCCCGGCCCCTGGATCGGCCTTAGATTCGATGCGATCCGCAATCGGTTGCGCCGCCTGGCAAAATGATGAACCGAAGCCTGGTCGGCTTGACCGGCAGCAACTGGCAATGTTTTGTTAGGCAGGAATCGTCACCATGTTCGACAATCCTCGATGGGATATCGAAAGAATATCAGTATGAACGCGTTTCAGCATGCCGCTACGCTCGCGCGCCGCTGGCGAGAAGAGATTCGCCTTCCACAGGCTGCGAGGCGTGAGCGGACGCGGGATCGGCAGGGCCTGCCGCAGAACGATCCGGGTGCCGCGACGGCAATTGCTGCAGGGCTCGAATGGCTTTGCCAGGCGCAGGACAGATCGGCGACCAAGGACGGCGGCGCTGCCCGCCATTACAGCCTCCTTACAGGCTGGGCGAGTTCCTATCCGGAGACTAGCGGATATATCGTCCCGACACTTCTGCGCGAAGCGAGGCTTTCCGGCGATCCAAAGCTCGAGGCGCGCGCGAGGCGCATGCTCGACTGGCTGGTATCCATCCAGTTTCCCGAAGGCGGCTTCCAGGGCGGCGTCGTCGACGCCCTGCCCCGCGTGCCGGTCACTTTCAATACCGGGCAGATCCTGCTTGGACTCGCCGCTGGCGCCGCCGAACTGGACCGTGCCCGCTATCTCGAACCCATGCGCAAGGCGGCCCAATGGCTGGTGGACTCCCAGGATGGCGATGGTTGCTGGCGCCGCCATCCGACGCCCTTTGCCAAGCCCGGCGAGAAGGCCTACGAAACCCACGTCGCCTGGGGACTTTTCGAGGCGGATCGGGTACTCCCCGGACTCGGATTCGGCGAGACCGGCCTTCGCCAGGTACGCTGGGCGATAGCCTGCCAGCATCCAAACGGCTGGTTCGAGAAATGCTGTCTGAGCGATGCGGAGCGGCCGCTGACCCATACGCTGGGCTACGTCCTGCGCGGCATAATCGAGGCGTATCGTCTTATGCCCGCCGATGACCTGCTCATGGCTGCGATTCGCACCGCCGATGGCCTGCTCGGCGTACTCGAACCCGACGGACGCCTGCCGGGCCGGCTCGACAAGGAGTGGCGTGCGGCTGCGCCCTGGGTCTGCCTGACAGGCAGCGTGCAGATTGCCCATTGCTGGTTCCTCCTCTCCGATATCACCGGCAATGCGCAATATCGCGAAGGCGCGCGCCTCGCCAATCGCTATGTGCGACGAACCCTGGTGATCGATGGCCAGCCCGAAGTACGCGGCGGTGTCAAGGGGTCGTTCCCAGTCGATGGCGGATATGGCCGTTTCGAGTATCTCAACTGGGCCTGCAAGTTCATGATCGATGCCAATCGGATGGAGCTTGATCATCTGGCGAAGGGCGCGACCGACCGGGTAGTCTGATGAAGAATTCCGGCACGGAAGTTCGATGAGCGGTCTGCTGGTCCAGTGGAAAGGCGACCGGAGTGAAGGCGTACGTCAAGCGCCGGATGCCGCGCGGCAGGCGTTCCAGGAATCTGGACAATTGCTGGCGAGAACGATCGAGAAGCCCGACTACCGGATCGACTGTTTCAACCGCATCGACAATGCGACCGACAGTGTCGTCAGCTTCCCCGATGGCGGATTCGCGGCCTGCGCGGGCACGCTTTTTCACCAGCGTGCGACGGGGCAGGAGGCACTCAGGCGGATATACGCCGAGTTTGACGGGAATCCGGGAATCCTCGTCGGGACCAGCGGGCACTTCCTGCTGGCAATCGGAAAGGGCGGGCGGCTCTTCCTGATGCGTGATCGCAACGGCGCCTTCGAGACTTATGCAACGAAGGACAGGCGCATTCTCTCTACATCTTTTTTGGCCCTTGCCGCCGCCCTCCCCCGACATACGCTCGCCTTCCAGGAGGCTTATGAGTACGTCTTTAATGGGGTCACCCTTGGCGATGGCACGGTAATCGAGGAGATCGAGAAACTCGGCATTGACGAGTGGCTGACCTTCGGTGCCAGTGTGCAGCGGCATCGGCACGATTGGCCGCTGCTGCCCGAACCATCCAGCCGGATGCGCGATCAACTTCTTGCCGCGTTGCACGAAAAGCTGCTTCGCCTGGTTGACCAGGCCGCCGGCGCCTACAATGGCAAGGTACGGCTTGCACTATCAGGTGGCTACGACAGCCGGCTTCTTGTTGCACTGCTGCGGGAAGCAGGATGCGCGCCGGAACTCTATGTCTATGGAGATGCCGCCAGCCCGGATGTGCGCATTGCCATGCACATCGCGGAAAGTGAGCAAGTGGCGCTCGCACATCTCGACAAGTCCGATGCGCCGGAGCCCACCACCGAGCAGTTCCCCGA
>JAHCJQ010000145.1 GCA_026126215.1 Alphaproteobacteria bacterium | reverse complement strand
TTCGTCATCCGCTCGATGCGCGCGCATTTCCTCGACGTTTCCGGCAAGCGCGCCGACGTCATGCTTTCGAGCCGCGTCATGCAGCGGGTGCTCTCGCTCAAGCTCGGCAGCGCGCAGCAATCGGCGGGCAATCTCGCCAACACGATGCGCGAGTTCGATACGGTGCGGGAATTCTTCACCTCCGCCAGTCTCGCCACCATCGCCGACCTGCCATTCGCGCTGCTCTTCATCGTCGTCATCGCGCTCATCGCCGGTCCGCTCGCTCTCATTCCACTGGTGGGCTTCGTCATCCTGCTGGTGGTTGGCTTCGGCGTCGTCGCGCCGCTCGACGGGCTGGTGCAGCGCAACTATCAGCTCGCCGGCCAGCGCCATGGCCTTCTGTTCGAGATCCTGAATGGCATGGAGACGATCAAGGCGGTGCGCGCCGAGAGCTGGGCACAGCGGCTCTGGGAAGGCTACTCAGGCCAGGGCGCGGTGCTGGGCTATAAGACGCGTCGCCTCTCGCAGGTCATGACCCATGTCACCACCATGGTCTACTATCTCTGCCCGGTGGCGACCCTGCTCTTCGGCGTGCATGCGCTGAAGGAGGAAAGCCTCAGCATCGGCGCACTCTTCGCCGTCGTCATGCTGAACAGCCGCGTTCTGGCGCCGCTCGGCCAGATCACCGGCCTGCTGGCGCGGCTGCGCCAGACGCTGGCGGCGCTTGGCGCGATGGACCGTCTCATGCGGCTGCCGACCGAGCGCGGCGGCGAGCGGAACCTGCTCTATCCCAATAATTTCCGCGGCGCGCTGGAATTCCGCAATGTCGAGTTCGCCTATCGCGGCCGCGACCAGGCGGCGCTCGCCAACGTCTCCTTCCGCATTCGTCCGGGCGAGCGAGTGGCCATCGTCGGGCGCACCGGCTCCGGCAAGAGCACCATCGCGCGGCTCATTCTCAACCTGCACGAACCGGCCAAGGGCTCGGTCCTGGCGGACGAGGTGGATGTGCGCCAGATCGACCCGCAGGCGCTGCGCCGCGCCATCGGCTACGTGCCGCAGGATATTTCGCTCTTTTCCGGCAGCCTGCGCGAGAATATCGCGATTGGCGCGCCCTGGGCCGATCAGGAAGCGGTGCAGACGGCCGCCCGCCTCGCCGGTCTCGATGTCTTCGTCGCCGACAGCGCGGAAGGGCTCGACCGCCGCGTGGCGGAACGGGGCGAGGGGCTGTCGGGTGGCCAGCGCCAGGCGGTCTGCCTTGCCCGCGCGCTGCTGCTCGATCCGCGCATCCTGGTGATGGACGAGCCCACCAGCATGATGGACCAGGCGGGCGAGGCGTTGCTGATCCGCAATCTCTCGCAGTTCCTCGCCAATCGCACGCTGGTCCTGATCACCCATCGCATGTCGATGCTGGCTCTTGTGGAGCGCGTCATCGTGATGGAAGGCGGGCGCGTCGTTGCCGACGGACCGCGCGAGCGGATCGTCCAGCAGATGCGCCAGCCGGAGCAGGCGGGGGCGTGACATGGGACCCACGCCTGGCGCGCGCATCGATCCGCATGCCGACCTGCTGACCTGGGACCAGATCCTGGCGCGACCCAGGCTCGCCACGCGACTGTTCCTGCCGCTCTGCCTGCTCTGCATCGCGCTGTTCCTGGTCTGGGCCGATGGCGCGGAACTGGACCAGGTGGCGCGCGGTTCGGGCCGCGTCATCCCGTCGAGCCAGCTCCAGGTGGTGCAGAATCTCGAGGGCGGCATTCTTTCCGAGATTCTGGTGCGCGAGGGTCAGCGCGTCGCCCGCGGCCAGGTGCTGGTGCGCATTGACGATACCGGCTTTGCCTCCTCCTACCGCGAGCAGCGCGCGCGCTATCTCGGCCATCTGGCTGCGATCGCCCGCCTCGAGGCGGAAGCGACCGGCAAGGCGCCGCGTTTCCCTCCGGAGGTGCTGGCGGAGCCCAGTCTCGCGGAGCGGGAGCTCGAACTGTTCCGCAGCCGGCAATCCTCGATCCAGTCCGCCGTCTCGGCGCTGCGCCAGCAGGCCGAACAGCGCCAGCGCGAGGTGGCGGAGCTGGAAAACCGGGCGCAGGCGCTGGAACGCTCGGTGGCGCTGGCGCGCGAGGAACTGAAGCTGATCGAGCCGCTTTTCGCTCAGGGCGCGGCTTCGAAAGTCGAGGTGCTGCGCCTGCAGCGGGAGGTGAACGACATGGCGGGCAACCTGCAATCGACCCGCCTCATGGTCGGCAAGGCGCAGGCCGGCTTCCGCGAGGCCGAACAGCGCGTCGCCGAGAAACTTGCCGCCTATCGCGCCGAGAGCCTGGCGCAGCTTTCGGAGAACCGCATCAAGCTGCGCTCGCTCGAGGAGACACAGGCGGCGGCCGAGGATCGCGTCAACCGGACCGAGGTGCGGGCACCGCTCGATGGCATCGTCAAGCGCATCCGCATCACGACGCTCGGCGGCGTCATCAAGCCCGGCCAGGACATTCTCGAGATCGTGCCGAGCGACGATACGTTGCTGATCGAGGCCAAGGTTTCGCCGGCCGACATCGCCCATATCCATCCCGGGCAGGAAGTGGTGGTGAAGCTCACCGCCTTCGACTATGCGATCTATGGCGGGCTGCCGGGCGTGATCGAGCAGGTCGGCGCCGATTCCATCGTCGACGACAAGGGCAACATCACCTACCAGGTGCTGATCCGCACGCTCGAGACGCGTCTTTCGCGCCGCGGCCAGACCATCGACATCATTCCCGGCATGGTAGCCGAGGTCGATATCCTCACCGGCAAGCGCACCATCCTGCAATATCTGCTGCGGCCGGTGAACCGCATGCGCGACTACGGCCTGCGCGAACGCTGAACTTCGCAAGTCAAATGAGCCGGAGATGTCGCGCGGCAAGTGCGACGGCGAAAAATTTCTGATTCCCTGGCTGCCTTTGATCCGCGTCCCTCCCGGCGGCGTAAGACCCCGCGTGACCGGACGATCCACCGCAGGTCACGCAGATCAATCAAGCCGGAGAACAGCAACATGAAATCCATTCGCGCGCTTGCGCTCGCTTCCAGCATCGCCATGACCTTCGCCGCCGGCAATGCCTTCGCCGCCGCCGATATCGTCGATACGGCGGTTGGCGCCGGCAAGTTCAATACCCTCGTCGCCGCGGTGAAGGCGGCAGGGCTGGTCGAGACCTTGAAGGGCACTGGCCCCTTCACCGTCTTCGCGCCGACCGACGAGGCTTTCGCCAAGCTGCCGGCCGGCACGGTGGAGAACCTGCTCAAGCCGGAGAACAAGGCGAAGCTCGTCGCCGTACTCACCTACCATGTGGTGCCGGGCAAGGTGATGTCCGGCGACCTCGCCGGCAAGAACATCGAGGCGAAGACCGTGCAGGGCCAGGCCGTGCGCATCGACGCCACCATGGGCGGCGTGATGGTGGACGAGGCGCGCGTGACCGGCGCCGACATCGCCGCCACGAACGGCGTCATCCACGTCATCGACACCGTCATCCTGCCGAAGGCGGAGTAACGGCAAGGCCGCCGCGACGCACCTCCCCGGGGGCTGCGTCGCGGCGACCTCGCCATGCCGCTCTATTGACAGCGCCACCAAGCGGGCCGAGACTTCCCGCGCCGTGATCCGGGTAGCTTCAAGATCAGGGCTCATCTGTGCTGTCGCGCGCTTCGGCGCCAAGGGGGGCTGCATGGTTTGGGTTCGGGGGCTTGCGCTTGGTCTGTTGACCGCTCTTCTGATTTTTCCTGCCGCGCCTTCACAGGCCGACACTCTGGTGCTCACCCTTGGCGGCGACGCCGCCGACAAGGCCAATCAGGAACTGGAGATCTACGAGGTCCGGCGCAAGCCGGACGGGACCACCGAGGAGGTCCGCGTAACCGACCGGGATGGCGGCGAACTCAAGATCGACATGAACAATCCTGCCGGCGCGATCAAGCCGAAGTCCGATGCGCTGCCCGAAGGCGGGCGCGTCTCGCAGACGCCGAAGATGGCGGCGCGGGGGCGGGTGGAGATCGATGTCGATCCCGGGGTCTATAATGTCCGCATCCGCGATCGGCGGACCGGCGAGGTCTATCAGACCGGCGCGCTCGAAGTGAAGCCAGGCAGCGATACCAAGGCGAAGATCGACGGCACCTCGAAGATCGTCACCGTCGATCCGAAATACCGGCCGGAGGGCTATCAGACGGGGAGCGCCGGAATCCGCAATCTGGGGACCGTCGCGGCGCGCGAGAACCCCTACAACTTCCAGGTCAGTTTCGGCGGCGGCTTCACGCTGGCCAGCATCAACGCGAATGTCAGCCAGAACGGCGTGCGTCGCCGCGGCGACGATGTCGACTTGTCCGCGCCCTCGTTTCGCGTTGACATGCGCTACTACCTGAACGGGCCCGGCATGGAGGCCGGGAACCTCGGCAATCTTGGCAATTTCGGCAATGCAGGCAATGTGGGCGATGTCGGCGTGGGCTTGTGGGATCCCTTCTTCGGCCTGCAAGGTGCACTCGGCACGCGAGATCGAGCGCGCGGCCTGCGGCTCAACCTGCATCCGGGCATGCGAGCCACCGACACGTTCCTGAATTACGAATTCCGTGGTGCGCTGACGCCCTATGTCGGGGCGCGAGTGCTCAATCTCGGCTGGGCCGGTTATGTGCGCGCCATGGCCGGCGTGCGCGTCAATTTCTTCGACATGGAGTTCGAGACGGACGAATCGGGTGGCGGCGGCGAACGCAACCGGCGGAGCCGGACGAAGGTCCTGGCCGGCCCGGTGGGCGCGGTCGAGTATAATCTGCCCTTCTTCGGTGGCGATGGTCGGGGCGAGCCGGCGGGCGGGTTCCAGTTCTCCACCTGGGTCGAGCGCCTGCCAGGAACCTCGATGGAGACGGTGACGCAGCCCTTCAACTTCCGCTATCGGGTCGAGACGGACGCGACGGTGGCGGTCACCTTCCGAGCTGGCGTTTTTCTCAGGTTCTGACGCGCCACGCGCAATGCGGAGGCTCCTGGCCGTGATGATGCTTGGCCTCGCCGGCTGTGCGGCGGGCGAGGACTTCGTCCGGGCGCATGGGCAGGCGCAGCCCACCTTGGAGCGTGTGGAGGTCTGTCACGGATTTGGCTGCGCCTACCGCACCAGCGTGGCCATCGCGCCGGCGGCCTGGGGCGAGGTCGAGCGGGTCTTCCGGCCGGCGCCGGCTTCCGCTTCCGAGGAGCGGCGGCGCATCGCGCTGGCGGTCGGCCTGATCGAGGAAATGCTGGGCGAGGCGGTGGGGACTGCCGGCGACGAGGCGGGCGCCACGTTGTTCGCCGCCGACCGTTACCAGCAGGATTGCATCGACGAGATGGTGAATACCACGACCTATCTGCGGCTGATGCAGGCCGCAGGGCTGCTGGCGCATCACGATCTGGCGCCGGCGGCCGCGCGCGGGCGGTTCATCGATGGCTGGCCGCACAATACGGCGGTGATCGTCGAGCGCGTGAGCGGCGCGGCATTCGCCGTCGATTCCTGGTTCCACGCCAATGGCGAGGCGGCGGAGATCGTACCGCTCGCCGCCTGGCTGGCCGGCTGGCAGCCGGAGCGGCGCATCCGCCTTGGCGATCTCGAGAAGTAGGCAGGCGAGGCCCGCCGATGTCCGACCTGACGCGGAAATCCCTGCCCGGACCCTATGACGTTCTCGCCCCGGATGGCTCCGAGGTGCGCGTCCTGCTGTCGCTTGCGGGCGGCAGCATGGCGCATTTCACCCTGCGGCCGGAACAGGTGAGCCAGGCGGTGGCGCATCGCAGCGTCGAGGAAATCTGGTACGTGCTTGGCGGCCGGGCGGAGATGTGGCGCCGCCACGAGGCGGAAGCAGTCGCGGGACGGTGGCGGACGGGGAGAGGAACGGGGTCCTGACCGGGTGC
>JAHCJQ010000144.1 GCA_026126215.1 Alphaproteobacteria bacterium | reverse complement strand
AAGCCATGAGCCACGCGGATTTCGTGCATCTGCGCGTCCATACAGCCTATTCGCTCTCCGAAGGCGCCATCAAGATCAAGGCGCTCGCCGATCTCTGCCGCCAGAACGCCATGCCGGCGGTGGCGATCACGGATACCAACAATCTCTTCGGAGCCCTGGAATTCGTCCAGGCCATGCTCAAGGCTGGCGTCCAGCCGGTCATGGGCTGCCAGCTCGCCCTGTCGCGCGACGACGAGGGGCGGGCATTGGCGACCGGCCGCGCGCTACGGCGGCCCGATCCCGATCCGCTCGTTCTGCTGGCACAGGACGAGGCCGGTTACGCCAACCTGATGCGACTGTCATCGGCTGCCTATCTGGACAATCCGCCGGGCGAGGCGGCGCAGGTTGGCATCGCCGATCTCGAGCGCCATGCGGCGGGCCTGATTTGCCTCACGGGCGGTGCTTTCGGTCCGGTCGGCCGGCTGCTGGCCGAAGGTCAGGGTCCGGCGGCGGAAGCGCGGCTGCGCCATCTCGCGGCGATCTTTCCCGGTCGGCTCTATGTCGAACTGCAGCGTCATGGCCTGCCCGAGGAGGCGCGCGCCGAGGCGGGCCTCGTGGATCTCGCCTTTCGCCTCGATCTGCCGCTGGTCGCCACCAACGACTGCTATTTCGCCGGCGCCGACATGTACGAGGCGCATGATGCGCTGCTCTGCATCGCCGGCGGCGCCTATCTGAGCCAGCAGGACCGGCGCCGCCTTACCGTCGATCATCGCTTCAAGTCGGCGGAGGAAATGAAGGTTCTTTTCGCCGACCTGCCGGAGGCGACCGCCAATACGCTGGTGATCGCGCGCCGCTGCGCCGTGATGGCCGAGGAGCGCAAGCCGATCCTGCCGAGTTTCACCAGGGAGCCGGGCGATGAGCCGGCGGTGCTGCGGCGCATGGCCGAAGAGGGCCTGGAGCGGCGCATCGCGACGCTTGGTCTCGACGATTTGGCCGCCGCGCCCTATCGCGAGCGTCTTGCCTTCGAACTCAAGGTCATCATCGAGATGGGGTTCGCGGGCTATTTCCTCATCGTCGCCGATTTCATCCAGTGGGCGAAGGCCGCCGGCATCCCGGTCGGGCCCGGCCGTGGCTCCGGCGCCGGATCGTGCGTTGCCTGGGCGCTCACCATCACCGATCTCGATCCGTTACGCTTTGGGCTGCTGTTCGAGCGCTTTCTCAATCCGGAACGCGTCTCGATGCCGGATTTCGACATCGATTTCTGCCAGGACCGCCGTGACGAGGTCATCCGCTACGTGCAGTCTCGTTACGGCCACGACCAGGTGGCGCAGATCATCACCTTCGGCAAGCTGCAGGCGCGTGCGGCGCTGCGCGATGTCGGCCGGGTCCTGGAAATGCCCTATGGCCAGGTGGACCGGCTCTGCAAGATGGTGCCGAACAACCCGGCCAATCCGGTTACGCTCGAGGATGCCATTGCCGGCGAGCCGCGCCTGCAGCATGAACGCGACAGCGACGAGACGGTGGCGCGCCTGCTCGACATCGCGCTCAGGCTGGAAGGTCTCTACCGCCATGCCTCCACCCATGCGGCGGGCGTCGTGATCGGCGACCGTCCGTTGCGCGAGCTGGTGCCGCTCTACCGCGACCCGCGCTCCGACATGCTGGTGACGCAGTTCTCGATGAAGTATGCCGAGGCGGCCGGCCTGGTGAAGTTCGACTTTCTCGGCCTCAAGACCCTGACGGTGATCGAGCGGGCGTTGCGCCTGCTCGCCCGACGCGGCAAGGCGCCGGACTGGGACCGACTGCCCTACGACGACAAGCCGACCTATGCCATGCTCTCGCGCGGCGAAGCAGTCGGGGTGTTCCAGCTGGAAAGTTCGGGCATGCGCGACGTGCTGCGCCGCCTCAAGCCGGACACGATCGAGGACATCATCGCCATTGTGGCGCTCTATCGCCCGGGGCCGATGGACAACATACCGAAATTCATCAACTGCAAGCACGGGCTGGAGAAGCCCGATTACCTGCATCCCTGGCTCGAGCCGGTGCTGAAGGAGACCTACGGCGTCATCGTCTATCAGGAACAGGTCATGCAGATCGCCCAGATCCTGGCCGGCTATTCGCTGGGCGAGGCCGATCTCCTGCGGCGCGCCATGGGCAAGAAGATCAAGGCGGAGATGGATGCCCAGCGCGAGCGTTTCGTGCAGGGTGCGTTGGCCAAGGGCGTCGATGCGGCGAAGGCCGAATACATCTTCGACCTGGTCGCGAAGTTCGCCGGCTATGGGTTCAACAAGAGCCATGCTGCCGCCTATGCCATCGTCGCCTACCAGACTGCCTGGCTGAAGGCCAACCATCCGGTGGAGTTCCTGGCGGCCTCGATGAGCCTCGATCTGTCGAACACCGACAAGCTCAACGTCTTTCGCCAGGAATGCGCAAGGCTCGGCATCGCGCTGCGTCAGCCCGACATCAACCGCTCCGAGGTGGAATTTTCCGTCGAGGACGACGGCGGCAAGGGCGCGATCCGCTATGCGCTGGCGGCGGTCAAGAATGTCGGCGCGGCGGCGATGGCCGGACTGGTGCGCGAGCGCGAAACCGGGGGCCGGTTCGCCTCGCTTGCCGATTTCGCCGGCAGACTCGATCCGCAGGCGGTGAACAAGCGCCAGCTCGAGAACCTGGCGCGGGCCGGGGCATTCGATGCGCTGGACACCAACCGCCACAGGGTCTTTGCCGGCATCGAAATGCTCCTGCGTCATGCCGGCGCCGCCGCACAGGATCGCGGCTCGAACCAGGCGAGCCTGTTCGGCGCCGCGCTGGCGCTGGCGGCGGAACTGCATTTGCCCGATCTTCCCGACTGGCCGGCCATGGAACGGCTGCGCCAGGAGTACGACGCGATCGGATTCTATCTTTCGGCCCATCCGCTCGATGCCTATGGCCGTTCGCTCGCCCAGCTCGGCGTGCGCCGCTATGCGGAACTGGCGCGTGTCGCCGGGGGTGGGCGCGCCACCAGCCTGCGCATCGCCGGGACCGTGCTGGGTCGCCAGGAACGGACCTCGGCGCGCGGCAACCGCTTCGCTTTCGTTCAGGCGTCCGATCCGAGCGGCATGTTCGAGGTCACGGTCTTCTCCGATGTTCTGGCCCAGGCCCGCCAACTGCTCGAGCCTGGCAAGGGGCTGATCTTCACCGTCGAGGCCAAGGTCGAGAACGAGCAGCTACGCCTGACCGTGCAGGGCGTGCAGGCCATCGAGGACGTCGCCGAACAGGCAGCCGCGGGGGTTCGCATCTTCCTGCGTGAAGCAGCACCGCTTGGCGGCATTCGTGGCGTGCTGGAACGCACGCCCAAGGGGCGGGGCCTCGTCGAACTGGTTCTCGCCCTCGACGACCGGCGGGAGGAGGTGGAGATGCAGCTTCCCGGCGCCTTCGCCATCACGCCGGCGGTGCGGGCGGCGCTCAAAGGTGTGCCCGGCGTGGTCGATCTGCACGATCTCTAAGGTATCGGGACGCCCTGGCCCGACCGGCTGCAAGCCGGTCCCCCGGGACCGCCCGGCCCGATGGGCGCGACCGGAACCCCGGGGCCAGGCCCGGCCCGGGCTTTGCCCGGCCCGGACAACGCCCAGTCTGTGCGGCGTCCTGCGACAGGGCTTTGCGCCGTTCCGGCACCCCATAGCTTGCGAGACCGTCCCGCGTGCGTATGAGGAGAACATAACAGGAACATGCGTAATGTTCAAGCTGATTCTAACTCTCGATGCCTGGCGGGGTTAGTCGGGCAAATGTGACTTGATCTGCCAGAGATGACCGCTAGGATCGGAGGTCAGCGGTTGGGAGAGCTGCCGGCGCAGTTCGTTGGGGCATCTTGCTTCACCCGGCCGCCTTTGTTTTGGTACGGAAAGCAACTATAAGTAGTAGTGTATCGAAGATATGTATCTTCTGTATTTGGACGACTCGGGTTCGGCCAACAACCGCTCCGACCGGCATGTGATCCTCGCAGGAATTGCCGTTTTTTAACGTCATCCATTCTGGTTCTCCCCGCGATTGTATACTTGAGATAGCTTGCCATGACCGCAAGTGCTGAATACCATCCGCCGGTAGAGGGCATTCGGGGGCTGATGTGCGGTTACGCCCGGCCCGCCAGGCAGAAGCGGCTTTTGGTCATGCTGCGGGCATTTGTTGATGACACCGGGAGCGAGCCAGCCGGCAAGGTGTTTGCCTTGGTGGGCCTTGTTTCCACGGCAGAGCGATGGACGGCCCTTGAAGCGGAGTGGGTGGCGCTTTGCGCCGAGGAACCGCAGATCGCAGACTTCCACATGACGGATATCCACTCCCTGAAACAACACTGGGGCAGGGGCAGCCGGGTAGAGCGTGCGGCACGGCGAGATGCGAAACTGGCGCTGTTCGCGGACCTAATCCGAAGGCACGCTATGGTCCGCGTCATATGCGCCGTGACCTGGGACAAGTACGAGCAGATTGCGCGTGGCAACGTGCCGGCCGAAGTCGATGATCCTTACTTCTTCCTGTTCTGGCGGATGATTCAGGCCGTGGCCAAATGGCAGGCGGTGACCGGGCGCAGGGAGAAAGTGAACTTCGTTTTCGACGACCAAGGAAGGCGCAACGCCAAGGTTATAGGGTGGCACTACACCTTTCTCGATGTCATGAATGACGATGAAAGGTTTATCCTGTCAGGGACGCCAACTTTTGCGAGCGACAAGGAAATTGTGCCGTTGCAGGCCGCCGACATGTGCGCATGGTACTTCCGCCGAGAAGTGATCGAGCGAGGGGGGCAAGGCCCGTCTTACGTTCGCGCGGCGCCGATGGCGGCTCTGTGGGATGTCGAGTACGTGTTTGATCGTCTTGATGACGATCTTCTCGGGAGTTACGTCATGGCCACGAGAAAGGCGATGAATCAGAGCCACGAACCACAGCGTGACGAGGTTCTGAAGCGGATGCTCGAAACCCCACCGAAGCCGCACAAGCCCAAGGCTGGGGCGAAAAAGCCAAAGCCTAGCAAGAAGTAGGCGAAACGCTCTTCTTCGCTTTCGCTCTCAGGCTCGCGAATGCCTTTTGCATGTAGGCGCTGGCTTCTTTCGCCCCGCGCTTTAGCCGCTCGATCTCGGAGGGCGTCAGCATCCTTGCGCCGGCACCGGCCTTTGGGGCGTCTGGTCTATGGTTCTGTTTCTTAGGGTCTTCGGTCATTCCGCGTCTCCGTCCAAGGCGCGGGCGATCTCAGCCAACAGGCGGCAAAAGCGCCTGAATTGCGCGCGCGTGATGCGCCTCTTCTTCGGCGTGGAGACGAGTCCGCCGATAGGTCAGGCGCTTGCCGTGGATGCCCTTCAGGGCGAACACCGCGCGCGTCTGGTCGTCCACCTTGCGGTGGGAATAGCGAAAGTCGAACTCGGTCAGATAGCGTTGCAGGTGCTGTTCGCCGCAGTGCTGGTAGATGCCGCGCATACCGCGCTTGAAGATCGAGAAGTAGCCCTCGACCGTGTTGGTATGGATGGTCTTGCCGCGCTTCCACTCGCCGACACTGTGATTGACGCTATGGTGGCTGCGGAACTCGCGGCCCACGGCCTTGTAGTGGCTCGCCTCATCGGTGATGAGCTGGGCGCTGCGCTTCACATTCCTGACCAGAATGGGGCGCAGATTGCGGGCCTTCAGGCTCTTGACGTGGAAGGAGCGGGCGCGGCCGTCGCGCTCGACCAGGGTGACGACCTTGTATTTGTCGCCGGTTCCGGCCTTCTTGGCCCAGCCCTTCTCGCTCGTGAACTCGTAGCCTGACGGCCCGGTAAAGGTCTCGTCGGCCTCGACCGGCTGGCCGCCGCCGCCCATCGGCTCCGGGTTGGCCTCCTTCATGGCCTCGCGGATGCGGTGGGCCATGAACCATGCGGTCTTGTAGGTGACGCCGAGGGTGCGGTGAAGCTGGTGGGCGCTGATGCCCTTCTTGCTCGACGTGAGCAGGTGGGTCGCCAGCAGCCACTTGTGCAGGGGCACATGGGATCGCTCGAACACGGTTCCGACCGTGACCGAGAAATGGCC
>JAHCJQ010000143.1 GCA_026126215.1 Alphaproteobacteria bacterium | reverse complement strand
GAGGAGCCCGCTCATGCGTGTCATCGGCGCAGAGATTAGGGAGGGCGATGCGCCATTGTCAACCGATCGTGACTTGACCAGTGCGACGGCCTGCTGTGCATCGTTTGGATGCCTGTCCTGGGGATGCCGGGGAAAAGCCTGGTAAGTCTTTGCCGTCATGGGCTTGCGCCGGCGCGGCCGGTGCATCGATCGGGGGATGCAGGGGCCGCGCGCGGGGATGCTTTTGGGTTTGCCTCGGCGGGCCGCGCCCTCTAGCTTCGCCGGACTTCGAGGTGCGCGATGGAAGCGGAACGCAACCCAGTCCTGCCCGATCTGCTGCCGCCCGTGGCGCCGGCGGAAAAATCGGCCGGTGTCCTGCCGGCGCAGGCGATCCGCGCCCTGATCGGCTCGGGGGCCTTGCAGGCGGTGCCGCGGATCGCGGAGGAGCAGATCCAGCCGGCCTCGATCGATCTCCGGCTCGGCGCGCGCGCCTGGCGGCTGGAGGCAAGTTTCCTGCCCGGACCCGATGCGACGGTCGAGCGCCGGCTGGAGGGGCTGGGGCCCGCGCCGCTCGATCTTTCCGGTGGGCTGGTGCTCGAGCGCGGCCAGGTCTATCTGGTGGAGTTGATGGAGCGACTGGAACTGCCGCGCCACCTATCGGCCTCGGCCAATCCGAAAAGCTCGACCGGGCGACTGGACATCTTCACCCGCCTGATCACCGACCGGGGCACTGCCTTCGACCGGGTGCCGCGCGGCTATCGCGGGCCGCTCTATGCCGAGATCGCTCCCCGCACCTTCTCGGTGCGCGTGCGGCCCGGCACGCGGCTCAACCAGCTCCGCTTCCGGCGTGGCTCGCCGATCGCGGCACTACCGGCACTCTCCGGCCTGCAGGAACGCTATGGGCTGGTGAGCGGCGGCGGCCAGCCGGTGATCCGCGAGAACCTGGTCGGCTTGAGCCTCGATCTCAAGGGCGACGAGAGCGGCCTGGTGGGTTTCGTCGCCCGCAAGGAGACCGGGATCCTCGATCTCGACCAGGTCGGACATTACGACCCGGCCGAATTCTGGCGGCCGATTCATGCCAGGTCAGGCCAGGGCATCGTGCTGACGCTCGACGATTTCTACATCCTCGCCACCAAGGAGGCGGTCAGCGTGCCGGCGGACTATGCCGCCGAAATGGTGGCCTACGACACCCAGGTGGGCGAGTTCCGCGTGCATTACGCGGGTTTCTTTGATCCGGGCTTCGGCGTGGCGGAAGCCGGTGGCGCCGGCTCGCGCGCCGTGCTCGAGGTGCGCAGCCATGAGGTGCCCTTCATCCTGGAGCACGAGCAGATCGTGGGCTGGCTGCGCTACGAGCGGCTGACCGCCCGCCCCGACCGGCTCTACGGCCAGGGCATCGGGTCCAACTACCAGGCCCAGGGCCTCAAGCTCGGCAAGCATTTCCGGGCCTGGGCGGGCTGAGCCGCTCAGAAGCGCCAGCCGGTCCGCGCCGCCTCCCGCTCCGCCTCGTGGCGGGAGATGCCGATATCCTTCAGCATGCGCTCGTCGAGGCTGGCCAGCGCCGCGCGCTCCCGCGCCCGGTCCTGCCAGGTCAGCAGCCGGTCGAAGAAGCGCACCAGCAATCCGGGCCGGCTGGCGGGCATGGCCGGCCGGCAGCAGCTCTCCAGGCTGGTCGGATGGGTCATCGCGTTCATGGCTCTCTCCTCGGGGCCGGACTGCCGGGCGCGGATTAGAAAAACTTTCCACGCAATGACCGGCTGGCCCCGCTTTCTGGTAAAAGGATGGGTTGAAATCCTCGCCGGGACAAACGATCATTTCTCCCCCACACATTAGGAAATGTATGGCTTGCTATGTCCCGCAGACTGCCGCCTCTGAATGCGTTGCGCGCCTTCGAGGCGGCGGCGCGGCATCTTTCCTTCACCCTGGCGGCGGCGGAGCTTTCCGTCACCCAGGCGGCGGTCAGCCATCAGGTCAAGGCGCTGGAGGCCTGGCTCGGCGTGCGACTGTTCCGGCGACTGCCGCGCGGGCTGGCGCTGACCGAGGAGGGGGCCGGCATGCTGCCCGGCCTGCGCGAGGGGTTCGACCGGCTGGCCGAGGCGGCGGCGCGGGCGCGCGGGGCGGAGGCCGGCGGCGTGCTGACCGTGACCCTGCTCACGACTTTCGCGCTGGGCTTCCTGGTCGAGCGCCTGCCGCGTTTCCAGGCATTGCATCCGGGGATCGACGTGCAGCTCTCCACCAATTCGCGGCTGGTGGATTTCGGCCGCGAGGACGTGGATTGCGGCATCCGCAACGGCACCGGCAACTGGCCGGAGCTTTACGTCCTGAAGCTGCTCGACGACAATTTCACGCCGCTTTGCGCGCCGGCCATGGCGGCGCGGCTCAGCAGGCCCGAGGACCTGGCCGGGGAGGTGTTGCTGCAGACCATCGGGCAGCCCAACGAATGGCAGATCTGGCTCGACCATGTGGGCCTTTCCGGTATCGATGTCAGCCGCGGGCCGAAATTCGACTCCACGCTGATCGCAGTGCAGGCGGCGATCCGCGGCCTCGGCGCCGCGGTCGGCGACCCCGGCTTCTTCGCCGCCGATATCGCAGCCGGGCGGCTGGTGCAGCCCTTTCCGCAGATAGCCCCGCTGGGCAAGGCCTGGTGGTTCGTCTGCCTGCCGGCCATGGCGGAGCGGCCCAAGATCCGCCGTTTCCGTGACTGGCTGAAGGCGGAGGCGGAGGCGCATCTGGCTTCGCGCGGCGGCGGCGCTCCGGCGCTTGCTTGATTTCGCCCCGGCGTTGTGGGATGGACAGGGCTTCCAATCCGCAGAGTCCCGTCCATGTCGCAGTCCTTTACCCGCTATAACGCCAAGGAAGCCGAGCCCAGGTGGCAGAAGGTCTGGAACGAGGCCGGCGTTTTCGCCGCGCGCGAGGACCGGGCGCGGCCGAAATACTACGTGCTCGAGATGTTTCCCTACCCGTCCGGGCGCATCCATATGGGGCACACGCGCAATTACACGATGGGCGACGTGGTGGCGCGCTACAAGCGCGCGCGCGGCTTCAACGTGCTGCATCCCATGGGCTGGGACGCTTTCGGCCTGCCGGCGGAGAACGCGGCGCGCGACCAGAAGGTGCATCCGGCCGACTGGACCTATCGCAACATCGCCGACATGCGCCGCGACCTGCAGCTCATGGGTCTCTCGCTTGACTGGAACCGCGAGCTGGCCACCTGCCATCCGGGCTATTACCGGCATCAGCAGAGACTTTTTCTCGATCTGCTGAAGGCCGGCCTCGCCTATCGCAAGGAGAGCGACGTCAACTGGGATCCGGTCGACATGACCGTGCTGGCGAACGAGCAGGTCATCGACGGCCGTGGCTGGCGCTCCGGCGCGGTGGTCGAGAAGCGCAAGCTTGCGCAGTGGTTTCTGAAGATCTCCGCTTTCTCCGAGGATCTGCTGAAGGGGCTCGACGGGCTCGAGCGCTGGCCCGAGCGGGTGCGGCTGATGCAGCAGAACTGGATCGGCCGCTCGGAAGGTCTGGAATTCACCTGGCAGCTTTCGCAAGGCGGCGAGATCGACATCTACACGACCCGGCCGGATACGATCTTCGGCGCGAGCTTCATCGCCATCGCCGCCGACCATCCGCTGGCCGCCGAAGTGGCGAAGGGCGATCCTGCGGCGGCCGCCTTCATCGAGGAATGCCGCTTGAGCGCGGTGAACGAAGTCGCCATGGAGACGGCGGAGAAGAAGGGCTATCGCAGCGCCATCAGCGCCCGCAACCCGTTCAACCCCGCGCAGGAAGTGCCGGTCTTCATCGCCAACTTCGTGCTGATGGATTACGGCACCGGCGCCATCTTCGGCTGCCCGGGCCATGACGAGCGCGACTTCGCGTTCGCCACGAAATACGGATTGCCGATCCTCTGCGTCGTGCTGCCACCCGGCGCGCGGCCGCAAGACCATGCGGTGATGAAGGAAGCCTGGACCGAGTTCGCCGGCACCCTGATCAACTCGCCGCCCTTCGATGGCATGTCGCCGGAGGCGGCCAAGGCCCGCGCCATCGAGCTGGCCGAGCAGCAGGGCTTCGGGCGCCGCCGCGTCAATTACCGCCTGCGCGACTGGGGCGTGTCGCGCCAGCGCTACTGGGGCTGCCCGATCCCGGTCATCCATTGCGAGGCCTGCGGCGTGGTGCCGGTGCCCGAGCAGGATCTTCCCGTCCGCCTGCCCGACGACGTGGACTTCGACAAGCCCGGCAACCCGCTCGACCATCATGCGACCTGGAAGCATGTGAATTGCCCCGCCTGCGGCAGGCCGGCCCGGCGGGAGACCGACACGTTCGACACCTTCGTCGACAGTTCCTGGTATTTCGCGCGCTTCTGCTCGCCGCGCGCGGAGGTGCCGATGGAGCCGGAGGCGGTGGATTACTGGTTGCCTGTGGATCAGTATATCGGCGGCATCGAGCATGCGATCCTGCACCTGCTCTATTCGCGCTTCTTCATGCGCGCCCTCGACATCGCCGGCCATGCCGGCCCGGCGGAGCCCTTCGCCGGCCTCTTCACCCAGGGCATGGTGGTGCATGAGACCTACCGCGCGCCTTCGGGCGAATGGCTGTTCCCCGAGCAGGTGCGCCGCCAGCCGGGCGGGGAGGTGGTTGTCGAGGCGACCGGCGAGAAGGCAATGCTCGGCCGCATCGAGAAGATGTCCAAATCCAAGCGCAACGTGGTCAGCGTCGGCGGCTTCGTCGAGGAGTTCGGCGCGGATACGGCGCGCTGGTTCATGCTCTCCGACAGTCCGCCCGAACGCGACATGGAATGGACGGAAGCCGGCGTCGAAGGGGCCTGGCGCTTCACCCAGCGGCTCTGGCGGCTGCTCGAGGAGGCGCTGCCCGATCTGCCGCCGGCCGGCGCCGCCATGCCGGCCGCGCTTTCGGATGCCGGCCTGCGCCTGCGCCAGGCAACGCATCGCACCATCGAGGGCGTGACCGGCGATATCGAGCGGTTCCATTTCAACAAGGCGGTGGCGCGCATCTACGAGTTCGTCAATGCCATGCAGGAGCTTAAAGGGGCCGATGCCGCGGCCCGCCGCGAGGCGCTGGAGGTGCTTACCCTGCTGATCGGACCGATGATGCCGCACCTGGCCGAGGAGATGTGGCAGCGCCTCGGGCAAGTCGGGCTGGTCGCCGCCACGCGCTGGCCCGAGGCCGATCCCTCGCTGGTGCAGGTGGACCGCGTACGCCTCGCGGTGCAGGTGGCGGGCAAGGTGCGCGCCACCATCGAACTGCCGCGCGATCACGACAGCGCCGCGGCGGAGGCGGCCGCGCTCGGCGATGGCAACGTGCAGCGCGCCATTGCCGGCCGGCCGGTCAAGAAGGTGATCGTGGTGCCGAACAAGATCGTCAATCTCGTGGTGTGATGGCGATGCGGCTCCGGCCTTCGCTCACGCCGACCCACTTGATCCGCTTCGCGGCTCAGGCCCGCGAGCGGGAGAGGGAGACGAATGAGCCCTCTTCCCCTGAGAGAGGGTTGGGTGAGGGGCGGCGCGGACTGTTGTTGCTCCTGCCATTGCTTTTACTCGCTGCTTGCGGCTACGAACCGCTGCATGGACGGATCGGCGCGCCTTCCGGCGGGACGCCTGTGCAGATGGAGCGGGTCGTCATCGATCCGGTGCGGGTGGAGATCGACGCTCGCGAGCGGCTGCTCACCACCACCACCGGCGGCGAGCGGGTCGGCCAGCTCATCCGCAACGCCCTGCAGGACAACCTGGCGCCACGCGGCAAGCCGAAGGAGCCGCTCTACCGTCTCAAGATCGAGGTGACCGAGTATCGGCAGAGTTCGATCATCAGTGTGACCGACGATGCGACGCGCATCTCCATCCAGATGGTCGCGGTCTACCGGCTCGAGGATTGGCGCAGCGAGGAGACGGTCTATAGCGGACGTTCGCGCGCGATCAGCGCCTATAACATCCTGCCGGCCGATTACGGCAATATCGCCGCCGAGCGGGACACCCGCGCCCGGCTTGCCAGCGAGCTGGCGCAGAATATCCGCCAGGCGCTCGGCGTGTTCTTCCGGCGGCAGACCGCGGGCTGAACCTTGAAACTCGAGGCCCGGCGGATCGCGGCCTTCCTGGCGAAACCCGATCCGTCGGTGCGCGCCGTTCTGCTCTATGG
>JAHCJQ010000142.1 GCA_026126215.1 Alphaproteobacteria bacterium | reverse complement strand
GCGAAGCGGTTCGTTTCGTTGGCGAGCGCCACCACCGCCATCAGTTCGGCGAACATCGCCTCGCTCATCCCGGCCTTGCGCGCCGCGGCGGTGTGCGAATGGATGCAGTAGTCGCAATTGTTGGTGACGCTGACCGCGACATAGATGAGTTCCTTGGTCAGCGGATCGAGCGCGCCCGGCGCCATAACTTCCTTGACCGCGCCCCAGACCCGGCGCAGGGCCTTCGGATCGTTGGCCAGCGCCTTCCAGAAGTTGTTGACCCAGTCGGTGCCGCGCGTGCGCATGATGTCGTCGTATACCGCGCGCACTTCCGCCGAAGCATCCTCGATCTCGATCAGGCGCACCATCGCCATGTCCTGCCTCCCGCCCGGATGGGAAAGCGGCCGGGAAGCTCGCGCCCCCGGCCGCCGGTTCGTCGCACGAATGCCGCCCGCGCACCCTCAATACATGTGCTGGCCGCCATTGATGGAGACGGTGGAGCCGGTGATGAAACCGGCATCGTCCGCCACCAGGAAAAGCACGCCGCGCGCGATCTCCTCCGCCTTGCCGAGCCGGCCGACCGGGATCTTGGCGACGATCTTTTCCAGCACGTTGGCCGGCACCGCCGCCACCATGTCGGTGTCGATATAGCCGGGCGCGATGGCATTGACCGTGATGCCCTTGGCCGCGCCCTCCTGGGCGAGCGCCTTGGTGAAGCCGTGGATGCCCGATTTCGCCGCCGCGTAGTTCACCTGGCCATACTGGCCACCCTGGCCATTGATCGAGCCGATATTGACGATGCGGCCGAAACCACGCTCGCGCATGCTGTCGATCACGGCGCGGCACATGTTGAAGCAGGAGCCGAGGTTGGTGTCGATCACCGCCTGCCACTGGTCGTGCGCCATGCGATGGAGCACGCCATCGCGCGTGATGCCGGCGTTGTTGACCAGCACGTCCACCGGACCGAGCTGGCTTACCACCTGCGCCACGCCGTTCTTGCAGGCCTCGAAATTCGCGACATCGAACTTGAAGACAGCGATCCCGGTCTCCTTCGCGAATGCCTGTGCCCGCTCGTCGTTGCCGGCATAATTGGCCGCGACCTTGTAGCCGGCCGCCTTAAGTCCCTTGCTGATCGCCGCACCGATACCGCGCGTGCCGCCCGTGACCAGAGCTACGCGTGCCATGACCCTACCTCCCTGTCGTTATCGTTTTCTTTTGACTGCCCCCGAACTCTACCGCGCCGTGCCGCTCACGACCTTTCGATGCACATGGCGATGCCCATGCCGCCGCCGATGCAAAGCGTGGCCAGGCCCTTGCGGGCATTGCGCCGCTGCATCTCGTGCAACAGCGTGACCAGGATGCGCGCGCCGGAGGCGCCGATCGGATGGCCGATGGCGATGGCGCCGCCATTGACGTTCACCTTGTCCGGGTTCCAGCCGAGATCCTTGTTGACCGCGAGCGCCTGGGCGGCAAATGCCTCGTTCGCTTCCACCAGGTCGAGATCGTCGACGCTCCAGCCGGCCTTCTTCAGCGCGGCGCGCGAAGCCGGAATCGGGCCCGTCCCCATGATCGCCGGATCGACGCCGGCCTGCGCCCAGGAGACGATGCGCGCCAGCGGCGCGATGCCCCGCCGCTTTGCCTCGTCCGCCGTCATCAGAACGAGCGCCGCGGCGCCGTCATTGATGCCCGAGGCATTGCCGGCGGTCACGGTGCCGTCCTTCTGGAATGCCGGGCGCAGCGCCTTCATGGCCTCGATCTGCGCGCCGTGACGGATATATTCGTCCTGGTCGACCACCTGGTCGCCCTTGCGGGTCTTGATCGTAACCGGAACGATCTCGTCCTTGAACCGGCCGGATTTCTGCGCGGCTTCCGCCTTGTTCTGCGAGGCGACGGCGAAACGGTCCTGCTCCTCGCGCGTGATCTGCCACTTCTTCGCGACATTCTCCGCCGTGTTGCCCATGTGATAGCCGTTGAAGGCGTCCCACAGGCCGTCGCGGATCATGGTGTCGATGAAGGAAAGGTCGCCCATCTTCTGCCCGCCGCGCAGATAGGCGCAATGCGGCGCCTGGCTCATGCTCTCCTGTCCGCCGGCGACGACGACGGAACTGTCGCCGTTGACGATCGCCTGATAGCCAAGCGCGACCGAGCGCAGGCCCGAACCGCAGAGCTGGTTCACGCCCCAGGCCGGCACCTCGACCGGAAGCCCGGCATTGATCGCGGCCTGCCGGGCCGGGTTCTGCCCCTGACCCGCGCTCAGGATCTGGCCCATGATGACTTCCGAAACATCGGCCGGCGCCACGTTGGCGCGCTTCAGCGCTGCGTCGATGGCAACCTGACCGAGATAATGCGCCGGCACGCCGCCCAGCGCGCCGTTGAAGGAACCGACCGGGGTGCGCACGGCACTGGCGATGACTACTTCCGTCATTTTGGGGGACTCCCTGGTTGACCGGCCGGCGGCGCCGACGCCGCCTCACCCGGCCGGCTGGATATGGGAAAGCGGGTTCGATTCCCTGCAATCCTTGCAGGAGCCGTCCGGCGAGGTCAAAGGCTTTTCCTGTCCGCCGCAAGCCAGCCGGCAAGCGGCTCGTAAAGCAGGCTTTCCGCCCGGCTTCCGGCCATCATGCCGATATGGCCGGCGCCGGGTTCCCACAGCCGGGCGGCGGGGAGAAGCCCGGCCAGCGGGCGCGCCGTCGAAGGCGGCACGATGCGGTCCTGGACCGGGACCACGACCAGCGCGGGCATTTCCAGCCGGCGCGGATCGATGCGCCGGCCGCGCATCCGCCAGAGGCCGCGGCCCGGCAGGTTCTCGCCATACCAGCCGACCAGGCAATCCTCCGCCGCCGGTCCGGCGAGGTCCGCGCCGTCATTGAGCCAGTCTTCCAGCGCGACGAAATCCTCGGCCGCGGCCGATGCCGGATCGAGCCGCGCGAAGGCCGCGAACTTGCGCAGCGAGAGCGCCGGGTCCAGGACCAGGAAGGCCGCCTGCAGCCAGTCGACCGGCAGGATGCCATGGCGGTCGATGGCGGCGGTAAGACCCTGCCCGGCGCCGGCGAAGATACGGGCCTGGATGCCGCCATCGGCATGGAAGTCCCAGGGAGCGGCCAGCAGCACCAGCCGCTCCACCAACTCCGGCGCATGGCAGGCCGCCGCCACCGCCAGGGTGCCGCCCATGCAATAGCCGACCAGCGCCGGGGACCTTTCATGCCGCGCGGCGATCCAGGCCAGCGCGCCTTGCAGCGGACCGCAGACATAGTCGGCAAGCGAGTAATGCCGCTCGCCGGGCCCGGGCGAGCCCCAGTCCAGCAGGTAGGGCCGCAGGCCCCGGCCGGCGAGATGGCGCAGCAGGCTGCGGCGCGCCGAGAGGTCGAGAATATAGGCCGGGTTCACCAGGGACGGCACGAAAAGGACCGGGATCTCGCCCGCCTCAGGATGGCTGCCATCGCCATAGTCGAGCAGCCGTGCGGCACCCGCCCGCCACGGCGCCGCCGGCTCGCTCAAGGAGCGGCGGTAGGGATGCCGGCGGTAGGTCTCGACGCCGCGCAGGAAGGCGGCGAGTTCGCCCTCCACCTCCTCGGCCAGGGCAAGGAAGAGCCGCTCGCCGTCAGCCGCCGCCAGTTCCCGTGCCAGGCTTGCGGCGACTTCGCGGAGCGCGGGATTCCAGGGCAGCGATCCGAGCTTCGCACTCGGCAATCCGGCGAAGGAGCTGAGCAAGGTCAGGTTGCCCATCAGAAGATGGAGCGGCAGCGGCCGGGGCGCCAGCGGGCGCGCCGGCGCCGTGACCGTCCCCTCGGGAAGCGCCGTGGCGCTGGCTGCCATCTGCTTCTCCCCCTGTCGCGCCCGTTCCACCGGCCGGCCGTGCCATCGATTCGAATGCCTGCAGCATGCGGCCCATCGCCTCGGCCATGTTCGGGTCGCTCGCCGTCAGGCGTATCTGCTCCTGCCAGAGTGCCAGGTAGCGTCTGGCGAGCAGGTTCAGGTCCGGCTTGTCGTCCATGCGCCATGTTAGCATCGACCGCGCGCCCGGGCGACGTCTCCGCCGCCAAGGGAACAATCTTGCGCGATCAGGGGCTTTTGGGGTCAAATGCCAGCCTTGCGCGGGCAATGGCCCAAGCCAAACGGATGCAGTCAAGGGTGCCATGGATGGCAGACAAGCCTGAGGGCGCGGCCGAGCCGATCATCATCAAGAAATACGCGAACCGCCGGCTCTACAATACCGCCACGTCCAGCTACGTCACCCTCGAGCATCTCTGCGAGATGGTGAAGAGGGGCGAGGATTTCGTCGTCTACGACGCCAAATCGGGTGACGACATCACCCGGTCCGTGCTGACCCAGATCATCTTCGAGGAGGAGGGCAAGGGGCAGAACATGCTGCCCATCAGCTTCCTCCGCCAGATCATCGGCTTTTATGGCGACAGCCTGCAGCACCTGGTGCCGAGTTATCTCGAACTTTCGATGTCGGCTTTCACCAAGAACCAGGAGCAGATGCGCAACTACCTGGCGGAGACCTTCGGCGGCATGAATCCGTTCAAGAATATCGAGGAGATCAGCCGCCAGAACATGGCGATGATGCAGCGCGCCATGTCCATGTTCAATCCGTTCGCCGGCCAGGGACAGGCGCCGGGGGGAAGCGGCGGCGGCGGCGAGGGAGCGGGCGCGCCGCCGGGCGCGCCGGGGCGCCAGGAGAGCGACCTGAGCAGCCTCAAGTCCCGGCTCGAGGCGATGCAGCGCCAGCTCGACGAGCTGGCCAAGAAGAAAGACTGAGCGGGCGGCCGGAGAGCCGCCCTTCCCCGAAAAGACGATGACCGGACAAGCACAAGAACCTTTCGACCTCCTCGTCATCGGAGGCGGCATCAACGGCGTGGGTATCGGCCGCGACGCGGCCGGCCGCGGCCTCAAGGTCCTGCTCTGCGAGAAGGACGATCTCGCCAGCCACACCTCCTCGGCGGCGACCAAGCTCATTCATGGCGGCCTGCGCTATCTCGAATATTACGAGTTCCGCCTGGTGCGCGAGGCGCTGGCCGAGCGGGAGGTCCTGCTGCGACTGGCGCCGCACATCATCTGGCCGCTGCGCTTCGTCGCACCCCACGACCGGCATCTGCGGCCGCTCTGGCTGATGCGCATCGGCCTGTTCCTCTACGATCATATAGGCGGCCGGCGCAGCCTGCCCGGCTCCGTCGGCGTAAACCTGCGCCAGGACCCGGTCGGCCGGCCGCTCAGGCCCGAATTCGAGCGCGGGCTGATCTATTCCGACTGCTGGGTGGACGATGCGCGCCTGGTCAGCGTCAATGCCATGGGCATCCGCGAACTGGGTGGAACGGTGCTCACCCGCACCCGCCTCGTCTCGGCCCGGCGCGAGGGCGGGCAGTGGCTCGCCGTGCTCGAGGACCGCCAGGGCGGCAGACGGGAGTATCGCGCGCACGCGCTGGTCAATGCCGGCGGTCCATGGGTGCGGCAGGTGGTCACCGGCGCGCTCGGCTTCAATGTCAGCCATCAGGTCCGCCTGGTGAAGGGCAGCCATATCGTGGTGCCCAGGCTGTTCGAGGGATCGCACTGCTACATTTTCCAGCATCCCGACCGGCGGGTGATTTTCGCCATTCCCTACGAGGAGCGCTTCACCCTGGTCGGGACCACGGACATCCCGCTCGATGGCGAGCCGCGCAAACCGGAGATCACGCCGGAGGAGATCGATTATCTCTGTGGCGCGGTCAGCCGCTACTTTGCCAGGGTGGTGACGCCGGCGGACGTGGTCTGGACCTATTCCGGCGTGCGCCCGCTCTATGACGATGGCAAGACCGACCCTTCGGCGGTCACCCGCGAATACGTCTTCGACCTCGACGCCAACGGGCCGCCGGTGCTTTCGGTCTATGGCGGCAAGATCACCACCTACCGGAAGCTTGCCGAACACGCGATGGAACGGCTGGCGCCGTACTTTCCCGGACTGAAGCCGGCCTGGACGGCGAACCGGCCGCTGCCCGGCGGGGATTTCGACGGCCTGGAGTTCGAGGGCTTCCTCGCCGATCTGCAGCGGCGCTACCCGGCGCTCGAAGGCGCGTTGTTGCGCGGTCTGGCGCGCCGCCATGGCTCGCTGGTCCCGCGCCTGCTCGGCGATGCAAGGACCATGGCGGATCTCGGCCAGGATTTCGGCGCCAACCTGCGCGAACGCGAGGTCGATTATCTGCGCCGCGAGGAATGGGCGATCGAAGCCGAGGATATCCTGTGGCGGCGCACCAAGCGCGGCCTGCACCTGCCCGAGGGCGGCGC
>JAHCJQ010000141.1 GCA_026126215.1 Alphaproteobacteria bacterium | reverse complement strand
AATCTATCTATTGCCAGGAAAGCGGCAAGGCCAAGGCGGAGGGACGGCAATCCCATGTCCGGGCGAAGCATTGACGGGCTTGCGCTCCGCGCGCTAGAAGGGCTCCGGCCCGATCCGGCCCCGTAGCTCAGCAGGACAGAGCAGCGGTTTCCTAAACCGTTGGTCGGAGGTTCGAGTCCTCCCGGGGTCGCCACCTTTCAAATCAATAACTTAGCCGGAATTTTAGGCCAGTTCAGGGACGTTTCCAGAGCTTTTGTGCCAACTTTGTGCCACGATACAGCACGTTACGAATCAATGGTTTGCGTTGGCTCGCGTTGCTTCTTGGCACAAAACTGGCACAAGAGGCAAATTGGGCGACGAGTCACGAGCTGAGATGCCGCAGCCTCTGCCGAATTCTAACTGTATGGTCAAGAAGTCTTTCTCTATACTTGACCTTATCGAGACTTCGTGTCTCTGACCTGCGCCTATGGGGTCGCGTCGGATATATAGGCAACCTGCGGCGTCGGCGTCTCATTGCGAACGCGACAGCGTAGCGCGCTTCCCTCTGGAAATTCTGACCAAGTGTAATCCAAAAATAACTGCGGGAAATTTCGATTTGCTGGAAACTCGGGTATAGTTGGCGAAATCTCAAAACCACCTCTCTATTACCTCCTCAGCCTTTCTCACATGCTCGTCCTTAATGTGAGCGGCTATTATTGCGATTGCTGCAGCCAACACGCCGAGATCATCTGAATATCCTACCACCGGTGTCAGGTCGGGGATGGCGTCCATAGGAAAGATGAAATAGCCAAGAGAAGTAATGGCAATTGTTTTTGCCCAAACAGGAGTATCTTTGTCATCAGCAGCGTAATATAATTTCAATGCTGATACAATAACTTCACGTCCTGCGCTTAGAGCAAATTGCAAAACTTTGTCCCAGAATTCTTTATCGCTGTATTCTTGTGCATATTTATTTTGGTTTATGTTAAAGTTTTCTGGTATTTCTTGATTCATAGCCGAATCCTTTCTCGTTGCTCTCTGAGCATTCGGGTTCTGATTTTCTGCCCATTTTGTGTAAGTTTAATTGTGAAATCAAGTATATCTATTTAGTATTAATCAAAACTAGGATCTGATCGTATTGGTGTTTATTTTTGTCAATTTCAGAGTAGTTCTCCTGAGACGCGAAATGCGCCCGCAGGTATTTGAGCGGGGCCGATGTGCAGAACCTGTCCGGACTTTCGGCTACTACCGTCTTTCGCGGTGTTACGCGTCGACCTTTAGCATCTCGGATAGTCAACGGGTTTCCATTGCCTTATTCTATGATGTTAGTGCTACGCCTTACGCTGTGCCTTATAGGGTCTAGCGTTCGCCTACGCCCACTTCGAGCGTGCCGGTGAGCCTGCCGATAGGATCGCGCAAGATGAGCCGGTTGCCGGCGCCAGGCTCTGCCGTGCCAATGCGCCGACCTGCCAGATCACGCACGACATTGCTGTCAGCGAGCGCAATGGATGCAACTATGCAAAGCCCACCCAAGGAGCGAGTGCTGGCCCTGCGGTCTTGGTCAAGGCGCGATACACTTCCGCTGACCTAAGGATTAAAGAGAGTAGGAACAGCAGCAGGATCGAATAATCGATAATTATCGAGTGCCCGGGACTGACCTCGACCGAGTTGGGCCCGGCATCGAGTGCCCGGCGGAGGGCGTCGAGATTGTCGGCGGCAGGGAATTTTCTCATCGCGCCGCGGCCCGACTGTGGATCGCGGGAAACTGCCTGCGAGACTGTTCGGTTACAAATCAAACAACCGTGACGGGCGCGCGGGTGTGGCGCAGAGCGGCGGTCCGGTTTGTCACTGGCGCGAGAACGCAAATAGATTCAATGCGGGCCGTTATTCAAGTTTGCCACGCGAACGCATTGATTCAGAACGAAAACAACACAACTCCCGGGGTCGCCATTCTATTTCAATGGGTTAGGCGGGTTCTGCGTCGCAGTTCGCGACGGTTGCATGCAGGTTCGATCTGCTCACCATCGCGCGCGCGCGGTCATGGTGGGCAGGCCGTCTTCCTTCTCCACCGCGAGTTCGAGGCCGCCATCGGCCGGCCGCGTGGCGAGGAAGAAGGCTTCCTCCCGGTAGAGCGGGCGCAGGCCGCGGATCTCGTAGCGCGCCGGCAGGCGGCCCCGCTCCGCCACCGCGCGGCGCAGCATCAGCGTTGCCTGCAGCGGCCCATGCACGACAAGGTCGGGATGGCCCTCCGTCCGCGCATGGTCGCGGTCGTAATGGATGCGGTGGCCATTGAAGGTGAGGGCTGAGAAGCGGAACAGATCGACGCTCCCGCAGCGAAAGGGGCCGCTGCGGGAGCCCGTCGGTGCCTGCGTCGAATCTGCCTTCGCCGCTTCCCCTTTCGGCGCCGGCCCGCGAAAGACGATGCCCTGGTCCTCCGTCATGGCCAGTCCGCGCGCCGTGATGAAACGGTGCGCGACGGTGACAAAGCAGAGCGGGCCGGAACGGCCCTGCTTTCCCTCGATCTGCTCGATGCGCGAATGGCGCGTCACTTCATCGCCGATGCGCAGCGGCTCGTGGAAGGCAAGCCGGCTGCCCGACCACATGCGGAAGGGCAGCGGCACCGGCGGCACGAAGCCGCCGCGGCGCGGATGTCCATCGATGCCGGTCTCGGGCGTCGGCACCACCTGCGGCGAAAGGCACCAGTGAATGCCGGGCGGCGCCTCGCCCTCGCCCAGGTCGCAGGGCTGGAAATGGGCGAGCGTGGCGAGGTGGCGGCGCACCAGTTCCGGCGTGATCTGGTCCAGCGCGCTGCTCTCCCGGCCGATCCAGCCACGGAGCGCGGCGATATCGAGCGTGTCTGACCCCATGCCGGTCTTTCTCAATAGGAGCGCGGCAGGCCCAGCACGTGCTCGGCCAGATAGCTCAGGATCAGGTTGGTGGAAATCGGTGCCACCTGGTAAAGGCGGGTCTCGCGGAACTTCCGCTCGACGTCATATTCCTCGGCGAAGCCGAATCCGCCATGGGTCTGCAGGCAGGCCTCCGCCGCTTCCCAGGAGGCATCCGCCGCCAGCAGCTTCGCCATGTTGGCTTCCGCGCCGCAATTGCGTCCCGCCTCGTAGAGCTGGCAGGCGCGCGCCACCATGAGCCGCGCCGCGCACATCCGCGCATAGGCCTTCGCGATCGGGAACTGCACGCCCTGATTCTGGCCGATCGGGCGGCCGAAGACGATACGCTCGCGCGCATAGTCCGCGGCCTTGCCGAGGAACCATCTCGCATCGCCGGCGCATTCGGCGGCGATCAGGATGCGTTCGGCGTTCATGCCGGAGAGAATGTAGCTGAAGCCCTTGCCCTCCTCGCCGACCAGGCACGCGGCGGGAATGCGCACATCGTCGAAGAACACCTCGGTGGTCGAATGGTTCATCATGGTCCGGATCGGACGGATGGTGAGGCCGCGCCCCAGCGCCTCGCGCATGTCCAGCAGGAAGACCGAGAGGCCATCGGTGCGCTTCGCCGCCCTGTCCTTCGGCGTGGTGCGCGCCAGTAGCAGCATGAGGTCGGAATGTTCGGCGCGCGAGGTCCAGACCTTCTGCCCGTTGACCACGTACTCATCGCCCCGGCGTTCGGCGAAGGTGCGGATCGAAGACGTGTCCGTGCCGCTGCCGGGCTCGGTGACGCCAAAAGCCTGCAGGCGCAGGGCGCCGCTGGCGATGCCCGGCAGCCAGGCCCGCTTCTGCTCCTCGCTGCCATGGCGCAGCAGCGTTCCCATGATGTACATCTGCGCGTGGCAGGCCGCGCCATTGCCGCCCGAGGCATGAATCTCCTCAAGTATCGCCGCGGCAGCGGAAAGCGGCAGGCCGGAGCCGCCGAACTCATCGGGGATCAGCGCGCCGAGAAAACCTGCCTCGGTAACCGCCTTGACGAATTCCGCCGGATAGCGGCCATCGCGATCGCAACCGCGCCAGTATTCGCCAGGGAAGGCAGCGCAGACCCGGCGCACGCTCTCGCGGATCTCTGCATGATCTTCCGGCTCGAGACTCATCTTGCGGCAGGCTCCCGATAAAGGCCGATGGCTGGACGCATCCGTTTGCGCGCGCGGGGAGTGTAGCGAGAGACGGCGCGCCGCCCAAGCGGCGCGAAGCGGACGGGAGGGCGAGCGAGGCATTTTGGCCAGTGTTGCCGTTCCACGAACGCAGCGGACAAGAATTGATACTTGTCAGAACTCTTCGCCACCCATACCAATCTTGAAGGCGACGCCGTGACCGTCGTGTCTGGCGGAACGTTCCGGGGGAGTGCTGAACGGATCGTCATGCTGCGGATACCGCAGGTTGCATCCGGTTCACTTGCGGCATTCTCCCGATCTTCGCGTGGACACCGGGCGGCGGGCCGGAAGCATGGCCCGGCACGCCGCCGGATGGTGCGGCCGCGCTATCCGCGAAGCCGGGCCTCCCGCGAGGGAGGATGCGCGCCGGCGGACCGGGCGCAACTGCTGATCGAGACGATTTTTCGCCCCGCAACGGAAACTGTCAGACGAGGTCCCACAATGTTCCTGAAAAAACTCTCCATCGTCGCGGCGCTGGCCGCCGCGACCGGCCTGCAGGCGGCAAGCGCCCTCGCGGCCGACCCCGTCACGCTCCGCTTCGCGATGATCACCGCCGAGTCTTTCCCCTACATGGACGGGGCTCGCAAGTTCAAGGAACTGGTCGAGGAGCGCTCGAAGGGCGACATCAAGGTGCTGCTCTATCCGGGCGGCCAGCTCGGCAACGAGCGGCAGATCAATGAAGCGATCCTCGAGGGCTCGATCCAGATCGGCGTCGGTGCCGGCGCCATGGCCAACCTGGCGCCGATCTACAACATCGTCCAGGTGCCGTTCCTGATTCAGGGACAGCGGCACATGGCGGCCATCGCCGATGGTCCGATCGGCGAGAAGCTGGCGAAGAAGATCGAGGAGCAGGCGGGCTTCCGCGTGCTGGCCTGGTTCTCCACCGGCGACAGCCCGATCGAAACGGTGAAGAAGCCCGTTCGTTCGCCGGCCGACCTGGCGGGGGTGAAGATCCGCGTCATCGAGACCCCGGTCCTGGTCGATGCGATGCGGGCGCTCGGCGCCAATCCGACGCCGATGGCCTACACGGAGGTCTATACCGGCCTCAAGCAGGGCGTCATCGAGGGCGCGCATCTGGACGTGCTGTCGGTCGATACTCTGAAGATCGCCGAGGTGGCGAAATACATGACCGACTGGGAACAGATCACTTTCGTCTCGGAGCCGCGGCCGGTGATCATGAGCGCCAAGTACTTCACCAGCCTCTCGGCCGACCGCCAGAAGCTGATCCGCGAAGCGATGCAAGAAGCGGCGAAGCACGAACGCCAGGTCTTCCTCGACAAGATGACCTCGATCCGCAAGAAGCTGGTCGAGCAGGGCGTCACCATTACCAAGGTCGATGCCGACGCATTCGTCGAGAAGGTGCGGCCGGTCTGGCAGAAGTATGCCGAGCAGCTCAAGGCCGAGGACCTGCTCAAGGAGATCATTGCGCTTCGCCAGTAACCGCTGGTCCATAAACCGGGACGGATCGCCAGTCGTGACAAGGCTGCTCGATGTTCTCTTCGACCGGCTGGCGATCTTCCTGACCGCCTCTGCCCTGACCATCGCCCTGGTGGCGATGGCGGGGCAGGTCATCTTCCGCTACTTCGTCGGCGCGAGCCTGATCTGGGCCGAGGAGGTGGCGCGCTACGCGCTGGTCTGGAGCACCATGACCGGCACCGCCGTTGCATACCGGCGCGGCGGGCATGTCGCCATCACCGATCTCGTGGCGCGGTTGCCCCGGCCAGGGCAAGCGTTGCTGCGGCGCCTCGTCCATCTCCTTGTGCTGGGCTTCGCCGTGATCCTCGCCTGGCAGGGCTGGGCGCTGGCCATGCGGAATTTCGCACGCCATCAGCTTTCACCCGCGCTCCAGGTGGATATTGCCTGGATCTACCTCGCGATTCCTTTCGGCGCCGTCCTGATCGTGGTCGCGGCACTGGAGGCGCTCCTGCGAGGTGAAGGCGCGACGCGCGGGAGCGGTGCGCCTTGACCGCGCTCGTCGCCTGGTTCATCGGCCTGATGGCGATCGGCGTGCCGGTTGCCTTCGTTCTGGGCATTGCCACAACCATTTATCTGTTCACTGCCGAGGCTGTGCCGCTGTCGATGATCCCGCAGCGGTTCTTCGCCGGGCTCGACCAGTTCGTGCTGATGAGCATTCCCTTCTTCATCCTTTCCGGCGCGCTGATGAACGAGGCGCAGCTCACCAACCGCCTGATCCAGTTCGCCAACCATCTGGTCGGGCGCTGGCGCGGCGGGCTGGCGCAGGTCAA
>JAHCJQ010000140.1 GCA_026126215.1 Alphaproteobacteria bacterium | reverse complement strand
GGCTCGCGCGAGAGGAGCGTGGTGGCCAGCCCGACCAGCAGCAGCGATGCCATGGCGGCGTAGGTCCAGGACCAGCCCTGGGCGCCGATCAGCCCTTCCGCCTGCAGGAAGGCCGCGATCTCGAAGGCGCCGGCGGTGGCCACCAGCAGCGCCACGCGGTAGCCGAAGACATAATTCGCCATGCCGGCGGCGAATTGCGGCTTCTCCAGGCTCTCGACGCGGAAGGCGTCGATCACGATGTCCTGCGTCGCCGAGCAGATGGCGACCAGCAGGGCGAGTGCCGCCGTCACTTCCGGCCGCGCCACCGGATCGTTGAGGCCGAGCGCCACCACGGCGAGCGCCAGCGTCACCTGCGAGAGCGAGAGCCAGGCGCGCCGCCGCCCGAGCCGCGCCGTGAGGAATGGCAGGCGCACCGCGTCCACCGCGGGCGCCCAGAGGAACTTCAGGGTGTAGGGAACGCCGACCAGGGCGAAGAAGCCGATGGTGGCGAGCGAGACGCCGCTCTCGCGCATCCAGACCTGGAGCGTCTGGCCGGTGAGGCCGAGCGGCAGGCCGGAGGCGAAGCCGAGAAGGATCATGGCGAGCACGCGCGGCTCGACATAGACGCGAATGCCCGCTGCCCAGTCTCTCATGCCTCCATCTAGCAGGAGATTCGGCCTCGCGTCAGCGGGAAGCGGAGGTCAGCCCCGGACCGGACCCAGCGCGGCGCCTATCGGGAAATCGTGGGCGCGATGCGGCGATAGGCCAGCGCCTCGGCGATGTGCAGGCGGCCGACCGCGCCTTCGCCGGCGAGGTCGGCCAGGGTGCGCGCCACCTTGAGCACCCGGTGGAAGGCGCGCGCCGAGAGGCGCATCGTCTCCGCCGCTTCCATGAGCAGCCGCCGCCCGGCGGTATCGGGCGCCGCCACCTGCTCCAGCAGCTCGCCCTCCGAATCCGCATTGGTGCGCACCGGCCGCCCCTCGACCACCCGCCCGGCATAGCGGGCGGCCTGCAGGGCGCGGGCGCGCGCCACCCGCGCCGCCACCGCCTCGCTGCCTTCCGCGGGCGGCGGCAGGGCCAGGTCGCTGGCCGAGACCGCCGGCACCTCCACATGCAGATCGATGCGGTCGAGCAGCGGCCCGGAGAGCTTCGCCTGATAGTCGAGCGCGCAGCGCGGGGCGCGGCCGCAGCCCTGCGCCGGATCGGCGAGATGGCCGCAGCGGCAGGGATTCATGGCGGCGATGAGCTGGAAACGGGCCGGGTATGCGATATGGGCATTGGCGCGGGCGATCACCGCGCGGCCGCCCTCGAGCGGCTGGCGCAGGCTTTCCAGCACCGCGCGCGGGAATTCCGGTATTATGTAGCAGCCACACCTACCCGAAAAACGCGCTCCCACGACTGGGAGGCCGCGCTATGATTGTGTTATGGGGGGTAGCATCACAGCCAAAGTCGCTAAGCTCGCTACTGCGATTGAATCGCATTGGGCGCTGGCATTGCTCATCAAGGCCACGTTCTTCGCAGGCGGTTTTGCCCTCCCCGCGTGGGCGGTGAGTGGCATGCATCAGTTCGATCAATACGCCCCGCTTTCTTGGATCATCGCCGGCGCGGCGGGCCTCGCCTTTGTCGTTATTGGAAACCTTGTGTGGCAGTGGTCAAAAGCTATTCGCGTTAAAGCACTCTTTGACGCCAGGGCAATGGCGAGCGGGAGTCTCATTAACCCGCTCGACAAGACTTTCGAGGGCAAGAGAATTTTCGTGAATGACTTCACGCTGCCGTCTCTCGCCCTCATTGACGACAAGACGTTCATTGATTGCGAAATTATTGGGCCTGCTAACCTGTTTTGGCCGGCCGGAAATATGGCCAGTGAAATAAGGCCGCCAAGGTTTGACGCGGTCTACCTTGAACCCGGAGTGAAATTTTTCAATGGGATCACGCTCCGAAACTGCATTTTTCGCCGCTGCTCTTTTCAGAGAATAACACTTCTGATCGGGGCGGATTCATATGATCATGTTAAGCACCATGAAGCTGTGAACTGGATGACTATTCGCCCCGACAGCCAAGCGAATCTTAGTCTACCAAATATTCAAGCCGAAGATTCTGACACCCAATCGCCTGAAGAACCTGAATCAGAAACACGGCCGTAAACCCACCCCTTGCTATCTTGTTGGCGATATTCCGCTCGGTCTCGGGAATCCCCATCGCGGTTAGCTTCTCCGCTAACTCCCGATAGCCCATGTTCCGGCGCTTCAGTTCCGCCTTCAGGATGCCTTTGACGCGATCCTGCCATTCCTTGTCCGGCATGATACCCTCGCTTTCGATGCGAGTATCATCATATTCGATGTTTTCACCATTGACAACGAGGGATAGCATCACTACATTCGATGATATAAACATCGGATACGGTGATGTCGCAACACTTCCTCCTCTCTGCCAAAGCCCGGACGCTGAGCCTCGCGAAGGTCATGCGCCTGTCGGACGAGGAGGCTTTCCAGACATTCAAGGCGATCCGCTGGGCTGCCAATGAAGGCAACCCGATCTGCCCGCGCTGCGGCTGCCTGGCCGTCTATGAATACAGGACGCGCCGCATCTTCAAGTGCAAGGGCTGCAACGCCCAGTTCAGCGTTACCACTGACACGATCTTCGCCAGCCGCAAGCTGCCGATCCGCGACTTGCTGGCCGCCATTGCGATCTTCGTGAACGGCGCCAAGGGCATCAGCGCCTTGCAGCTGAGCCGCGATCTGGACGTGCAATACAAGACGGCCTTCGTCCTGGCGCACAAGCTGCGCGAGGCAATGGGTGCCGAGATGGACGCGCGCACCCTCTCCGGCCAGGTCGAGATCGACGGCGCGTACTTCGGCGGCTATGTGAAGCCCGAGAACCGCAAGGAAGATCGCAAGGACCGCCGCCTGCGCGAGAACCAGAGCGGCAAGCGGCGCGTGGTAGTTGTCATGCGCGAGCGCAACGGCAAGACGCTGCCTTTCGTGTTCGATGGCGAGGATGAGGCCCTGCCGACGATTGCTCAGCGCGTGAAGGCGGGCAGCACCGTCTATGCGGATGAAGCCTCCTGCTGGGATGCGCTGCACGCTCGGTTCGCAGCGAAGCGCGTCAATCACTCGGTCGCGTTCAAGGATGAAGACGCCTGCACCAATCAGGCGGAAAGCTACTTCTCGCGCCTGCGACGCGCCGAGATCGGCACGCACCATCACATCAGCGGCAAGTATCTCTCAGCCTATGCGCGGGAAATGGCATGGCGGGAGGATTACCGGCGGCGGAGCAATGGCGGGCTGTATCTGATGGTCGCGGCCGCGTCACTGGCGCATCCGGTGTCGAGACAGTGGAAGGGGTATTGGCAAAGGACTTCCGCGAGCCACGGTTGACAAATAGCACCGAATCGCGGCACGACTCGTTTTGGTGGTAACTGCCGCCCCTTTTCTTCCTCTGAGTGCGCCCGGCGTTAAGGCGGGACGCAATGGCGCGCTCCAGAGCGCCGGCTCAAGCCGGCATGAAGAAAGGCGGGCAGTATGTCCGCATTATGCGCTTGGCCGAGGCCTGTGTACGTTCGCGCGTATCAGCGCTTTCGGCTCGGCAAATGGGAGAACGTAATCTCCCATTGCCGGTCTCTACCGAAGTCTGGATAGGCTCTAGGTAATTGACTTGAGCGGCAGTTATCACCGCTTTTCCGAAGATCAGCGCCCCCGGTTCGCAACAAACGCTAATGAGTCGCCATTGTTACGTCAACCGGAATCTTCAAGCCGAATCAGGTATTTAGCTAAGCTATTGAAAAGAATCGTTTTTTGTGAGTCGCCACCCCAACATCTGCCCACTCCCCCTCTCACACTTCACCACCCCCCTTGCCCGCCAATGCCTGAGACACGCCCCGACTCGCTTCCCGATCAGCCGCACCATGCGCTTGTCGGATGTGTTCATGCCCCTGTGCGCCATGTAGCGCTGGGCGAGTTCCTGCGCTGTGAGCGGCCTGTCGGAATGCCTCAGCGCCTCCAGAACGACGCGCGAGACTTCGCCCTTGAAGGCCGCGTGGCGCGGCGGGAGCGGCTTCGGCCTGATCTCGGCCAGGTCGATGTCTGGGGCGAACAGCCGAATGGTCGCATCCAGATTGTCCAGGTCGATGATGTGCTGGCGCAGCGCGTCCTGCGTCGCCTCGATCATCCCGGCCAGCTCCGCCCGCTTGCGGATCAGGCCCGATAGAACGTGGTCGGTCATGCGGCGAGAGTAGCCGGCGAGACCGATTCAGCCCATTTGTGATAAGGTGTGCTTGCTACCTAATACCGGGGAATTCCGGCAGCTCGTCCAGGAACAGCACGCCGAGATGGGCGAGCGAGACCTCGCCCGGCCGGGCGCGGCTGCCGCCGCCGATCAGCGCCGCCTGGGTCGCGGAATGATGGGGATTGCGGAAGGGCCGTGCGCGGCTCAGGCGGCCGCCTTCCAGCAGGCCGGCGACGGAGGCGATCATGGAGACTTCCAGCGCCTCGGCCGGGGCGAGCGGCGGCAGCAGGCCGGGCAGGCGCGCCGCCAGCATCGACTTGCCCGAACCCGGCGGGCCGCTCATCAGCAGGTTGTGGCCGCCGGCGGCGGCGATCTCGAGCGCGCGCTTGGCCGTCTCCTGGCCCTTGATATCGGCGAGATCCGGCGCGCGGCCGGGTGCCGCCGCCAGTTCGGGCTTCGGCCGGTCCAGCACCTGGGTGCCTTTCAGATGATTGATCAGCGCCAGCAGCGAGGGCGCCGCCACCACTTCGAGTTCGCCCGCCCAGGCCGCCTCGCCGCCGCAGGCAGCCGGGCAGACGATGCCCCGTCCCTGCCCCGCCGCATGGAAGGCGGCCGGCAGCACGCCCGCCACCGCGCCGATGCCGCCATCGAGGCCGAGTTCGCCGAGCGCCACCATGCCTTCCAGCGCATCGCCCGGCAGTACGCCGGTGGCGAGCAGCAGGGCGAGTGCCACCGGCAGGTCGTAATGGCTGCCTTCCTTCGGCAGGTCGGCCGGGGCCAGGTTGATGGTGATGCGCCGCGGCGGCAGGGCGAGGCCGATGCCCGAAAGCGCCGCGCGCACCCGCTCCCGGCTTTCGCCCACAGCCTTGTCGCCGAGGCCGACGATGGTGAAGGCGGGCAGGCCCGGCGCCAGATGGGCCTGAACCTCGACGGCGCGGACGTCAATTCCTTCGAAGGCGACGGTCTGGACTCGGGAGAGCATGCGGACTTTCCACCCTGTTCGCGCCCCCGCGCGTGGTCCCGCCCGGCGGGCGCGCCAGCAGGCGCGCCGGATCGCAGGCCAGCGCCGCCGCCAGCCGGCCGATCACCAGCAGGGTCGGATTGCGCCGGCCCCGCTCGATGCCGCTGACATAGGTGCGGTCCATGCCGGCACGGTGAGCGAGCTCTTCCTGGCTGACGCCAAGCCTGAGCCGGCGCCGTCGCACCGCGAGGCCGAATGCCTGTCTCGGGTCCACTGGCTTTGCCTAGGTAGTCGTGGGCGATGAGTCCACGGACTATGGGTCACGTGCCGGCGGCGGCGGAGCCGGCTCGCGCGCCAGCGTGATGACCGCGACGCCGGCCAGGATGATCGCCGCGCCAATGACGAAGCGCGGCGAAAGGACTTCACCGAACAGCAGCACGGCGAAGAACACGCCCCAGACCGGCGCCAGCAGGCCGAATGGGGTCACCTGCGCCACCTTGTAGCGCTGCAGCAGCCAGTACCAGCCGCCCTGGCCGAGGATCGAGGAAGCGAGCGCGGTATAGACCACGGCGCCGATGGCGCGCCAGTCGAGGCTGGCGATGGAAGCCATCTGCCCGCTCTCCGTGGCGAAGGAGAGGGCGAGCAGGGGCGGCGCGCTGATCAGGGCGATCCAGCCCTGCAACTCCAACACGCCCACGCCCTTGAGCCGGCGCATCAGCACCAGGCCGTAGGACATGACGAAGGCACCGAGCACCACCAGCGCGAGGCCGCCCCAGGCCCGGAAGATGACCGGGTCGAAGCCCAGCACCACGACGCCGGCAAAGGCGACCGCCGTACCGGTCCAGCGCACCCAGCCCACCGTCTCCTTGAGCACGAACACCGAAAGCAGCAGCGAGAAGGGCGCGGAAAGCTGCACCGCGATGGCGACTGCGGAAACCCGCCCGGAGAGCTTGATGCCGAGATAGATCAGCGTGAAATGCAGCACGCCGATGGTGAGCGCGATCAGGCCGACGGCGCGCAGGCGCGAACCCCGCAGCGCCCGCAGCGCGAAAGCGAGCAGCAGCGCCACCAGGGCGAAACGCAGGCCGGTGAAGAAGAGCGGCGGGAAATGCGCCACGCCGACCGCGGCGGCGGAGAAGGTGAAGCCCCAGATCACGCTGATCGAGAGCGCGAGGAGCATGTGGAGCGGCTGCATGGTCCGAGAAGGCCCGAAAGCGC
>JAHCJQ010000014.1 GCA_026126215.1 Alphaproteobacteria bacterium | reverse complement strand
GCCGCAGTCGGCCTCCATACCGGCTTCCAGGATTCGACGCCGATGATCCTCTTCATCGGCCAGGTGGCGCGCGACATGATGGAGCGCGAGGCTTTCCAGGAAGTGGATTACCGCCGGATGTTCGGCCAGATGGCGAAATGGGTCGCGCAGATCGACGATGCAAGGCGCATTCCGGAGTTCGTCTCGCATGCATTCCATCTCGCCACCTCCGGCCGCCCCGGCCCGGTGGTCCTCGCCCTGCCAGAGGACATGCTGACCGACGAGGTCAGCGTCGCCGATGCCGGACCTTACAGGCGCGTGCAGGCGCATCCTGGCCCCGGCCAGATGGCGGAGCTGCGCAACATGCTGCAAGGGGCGCGCCATCCGATCGCCATTCTCGGCGGGGGCACCTGGACGGCGGAGGGCGCGGCTGACATGCGCGCCTTCGCCGAGGCCAATTGCCTGCCTGTCGCCTGTTCATTCCGATGTCAGGACTATTTCGACAACGATCATCCGAATTACGTTGGCGATGTCGGCATCGGCATCAATCCGAAACTGGCCGCGCGCATCGCCAGGTCGGACCTCGTGCTGGCAATCGGCCCGCGCCTCGGCGAGATGACGACGGGCGGGTATGCCATGTTCGACATCCCGGTGCCGCGTCAGCCGCTCGTCCATGTGCATCCCGGCGCGGAGGAACTGGGCCGGGTTTACCAGGCGAAGCTGATGATCAATTCCGGCATGGCGGAGTTTGCCGCTGCGGCACGCGCCATGGCGCCCATCGAGAAGCCGGCCTGGGCGGGCGAAACCGTGGCGATGCGGGCGGAATACGAAGCACATCAGGTGGCGAAGCCCCAGCCCGGTCCGCTCGACATGGCGCAAGTGGTCGCCCATCTCACGGCGAGCCTGCCGAGGGACGCGATCGTCACCAACGGCGCCGGAAACTACGCCACCTGGATTCACCGCTTCCATCGCTACCGCACGTTCCGGTCTCAGCTCGCGCCCACCAGCGGCGCCATGGGTTACGGCGTGCCGGCGGCGATCGCGGCCAAGCTCAGGCATCCCGACCGCGTGGTCGTCTCGCTGAACGGCGATGGCTGCTTCCTGATGTGTGGCCAGGAACTGGCCACGGCGGTTCAGTACGGCGTGAACGTCATCTTCCTGGTGGTGAATAACGGCATGTACGGCACCATCCGCATGCACCAGGAGCGGGAGTATCCGGCGCGGATCAGCGGCACCGAACTGGTCAACCCCGACTTTGCCGCCTTCGCGCGCTCTTTCGGCGCGCAAGGAGAACTGGTCGAGCGCACCGCGGATTTCGCCCCTGCGTTCGAGCGGGCGCTGCATGCGGCGAAACCGGCGCTCATCGAACTGCGCATCGACCCGGAGCAGATTTCGCCGCGCACGACTTTGAGCGAGATCCGCGCCGCGTCGCTGGCGAAGCGGTCCTGACGCGGGTCAGCCGGCCTTGTCCAGCTCGTCGTAGTGGCGCTTGATCAGCCAGAAGACGAACAACACGCCGAACAGGAACAGCAGATAGCCGAAGACCGCAATGCCGCCATCCGTCGCGCCTGCGGCCATGATCAGTCCGAGCAGCGCCAGCACCGTGACCAGCGCGCCGATCAGCATGGACGAGAGATCGTTCATTCCTTTTCGCTCCCTTTTCTGTCGCTGGAATCTTCGTCGAAGAGAATTCGGCTGCCCGCGCCGTCGAGATCGTCGAACTGCCCGCTTCGCATCGCCCACAGGAAGCCTGCGAGGCCAAGCAGCCCGAGAAACAGGGCGATGGGAATGAGATAGAGCAGGCCGCTCATGATGGCGCGCTCCGGCCGCCACGCATCGCATTGGCGATCACCAGCAGGGAAGAACCCGACATGGCGATGGCGGCGAGGAGCGGCGTTACATGGCCCAGCACGGCGAGCGGTATGGCGATGGCGTTGTAGGCGAGCGCCAGGGCCAGATTCTGCCAAACCAGACGTTGCGCCCGTTGGGCCAGATCGAGGATCGCCACCACCGGCCGCAGCCTGTCGCCCTGGAAGATCGCATCGGCGGCGGTCTGCGTCACGTCCGCCGCGCTCGCAGGGGAAATCGAGGCATGCCCCGCCGCCAGCGCCGGCGCGTCGTTCAGCCCATCGCCCGCCATGAGCGTGCGCCGTCCCGCCCGCGCCAGATCGTCGAGCAGCCGGCACTTGTCGGCGGGCGTCAGGCCGGCCTGCCATGCCGCGATCCCGAGCGCGGAGGCCACGGCGCGCGCCACCGGCTCGCGGTCGCCGGACAGAAGCGCGATGCGGTAGCCGCGCCGGCTGAGTTCCGCCAGCGTCTCCCGTGCATCGGGGCGCACGGGATCGACGAAGGTGAAGCGGACTGGTGCCGAACGATCCGGGCGGGCGAGCCAGATTTCCAGCGCCTCATCGTCGCCCGGTTCGCCAATGCCACAGAAGCGCCGCGATCCCAGCCGCACCGTGCCCGCCTGACCCCTCCAGGCCAGTCCCTCGCCCGGATGTTCCACAGTACCGGTCACGGGTGCCACATACGGCGCGGCACGATGCAGCGCCCGGCTCAGCGGATGCCGGCTATTCGCCGCGAGCGCCGCGCCAAGCTCCAGATCTTCCCGGCTCCAGCCGTCCGAGGCAATCAGCTCCGGCCGCCCGAGCGTCAGTGTTCCGGTCTTGTCGAACACGACCGTATCGACCTCCGCCAGCCGTTCCAGGGCGGTCGGCGACTTGACCAGGATGCCGCGGCGATAGAGCGCGCCGCTGACCACCACCTGCACCGCCGGCACGGCGAGGGCAAGCGCGCAGGGGCAGGTGATGATGAGGACCGTGGCGGCAATGAGCACCGCCATGTGCGGGCCGGCCCCCGCTGCAAGCCAGCCGGCAAAAGTCAGCAACGCCAGGACATGCACCACTGGGGCATAGGCTCTCGCTACCCGGTCGGCGAGCGCGACATGACGTGCATTGCCCTGCTCCGCCGCCTCAAGCAAGCGCACGATCTCGGCAAGCAGCGTCCCAGTGCCCGCCGCATCGACACGCAGTTCGATCGGGCTGGACAGGTTGACCATTCCGGCAAATGTCCGCGTGCCGGGCGCAACCGGCTGGGGCAGACTTTCGCCCGTCACGAGGCTCGCATCGACGCTGGAACGCCCGGCCAGCACCGTGCCATCCGCCGCGATGCGCTCGCCCGCCGCGACCATGAGACGGTCGCCGGGGCGGAGCTCCGCCGGATCGACGGGCTCGGCCGCGCCGTCCGCACCTATACGGCTGGCGATGCCTCCGGAAAGGGCGAGCAAATGCCGCGCCGCGGACCGAGCGCGGCCACGCGCGCGCCGTTCGAGATAGCGCCCCAGCAGAAGGAAGAAAACCAGGGTGATCGCCGAATCGAAATAGGCATGCGGCCCGGACCGCGCCACCTCGGACAGGGAAATCGCGGCGGCGAGGAGCACGCCGATCGAGACCGGAACGTCCATGTTCGTTCGCCCCGCCCGCAATGCCTGCAGCGCGGAACGGAAAAACGGTTGTCCCGCGTAGGCAAGGGCCGGCAAGGCGATGAGCGCCGAAACCCAGTGCAGCAGGTCGCGGGTCGCCTGCCCCATCTCGCCGCCATGGCCCGACCAGACGGCGATGGATAGCAGCATGACATTGCCGGCGGCAAAGCCCGCGACGGCCAGCGCCCGCAACAGCGCCCGCTCCTCGCGCTCCTCCAGACGCGCCGCATTGTCGGCCGTGTAGGGAACTGCCCTGTAGCCAAGCAGCGTCACGCGGCCGACCAGTTCGCGCGCCAGTTCCGGCGCCCCGTCCCACGCAATGGAGAGACGGCGCGTGGAGACATTGAGCCGCGCATGCCGGACGCGTGGATCGCGGCGCAGCAGGGTCTCGATCAGCCACACGCAGGCCGCGCAGTGCAGACCGTCCACCACCAGCTCGATCCCATGCCGACCCTCGCCGATGGCGCGGACATGCCGGTTGAGATCGATGCCGGGCGCAGCTTGCGAACGCGGCGCCGGAGCGTCCGGATCGAGAACGCGGCGCCGGTAATAGTCGAAAAGACCCGCCTCGCGGATCACCCGCGCCGCCGCCTCGCAGCCGGCGCAGCAATAGTTCCCGCCGGCCCCCTCAGGCAAGGCCGTGCCGCAATGCAGGCAGGCAGCTGCGCCGTCCGCCGGCGCGGCGACCAGGGGAATCTCTCGCGCATCGCCGCTCATCGCACGAAGATGCGGCGCCGGCCATCGAGCCGGTCGATGCCGTTCGAGGCAACGATTTCCACATCCCATTGGCCGGGCAGGGGCAGCACCACCGGCGCGGCAAAACGCCCCTCGCCCCGGTAGGGCAACTCCAGCACGATGGGCGCCAGGTTCTCCACCGGACGGGAAATGCGCGCTTCCACGGCAAGTCCCGGCAGCGTCTCGCCGGCAGCCCCGTGGATTCGCGCCGCCACCTCGCCTGCGCCAGGCGCTGCGCCAGTCGGGACGAAACCGAGTTCGAGACTCCAGCCCAGACGTTCGGCACGCATCTTGCGCTCCAGAGCCTGATTGTAGGCGAGACCCTTTTCATAGGGCTTTTCCACGACCAGTCCCTGCCAGGTGCTGACGGCGAAGAAGACCAGTAAACCGTTCACCAGGACCACCACTGCCATGGGCAGGAAGAAGGCGAGCGGAATGAGCGAGCGCCGCTTGCGCGCCTGCCCGCCGCCGGCCGTCACGTCCTGCCCCAGGTTCATGCCTGATCCTCCCTTCATGGCCGGCCCGCCGGCCCGCGAAACACCGTGCGCTCACGCGCCACTTCGCGGCCAGTGCGATCCAGAAGGACGATATCGACCGGCAGGCTTTCCGCCGTCACAGCGGCCCGTTCGAGACGGGCATAGACCCTGACGGTCCCTACCGAGTCCGCGCGCACAGCAACGCTTTCGCCGCTGACACCCGCCGCCTCGCCAAGCGAAACCTCGGCACCGGCCACCGCCGCTCCGTCGAGAAGGACACGGAACTCCCGCTCTTCATGGGCCTTGTTGCCGATCTTCACCGTATAGCCGTTCCGTATCGAGCCATCCGAAAGCGTGACGAACAGCGGCAGACGGTCCCTGATCACCGTGAGGGTCACGTCGGCGCGCAGGAGCAGTGCCGCCAGCATGGCGCCTGAGACGGCCACGAGCATCGTCGCGTAGATGATGGTCCGAGGGCGCAGCAGCCTGTAGGGCGCCTCGTGGCCCTTGGCACGCTCCGCCTGCGAGGCCAGGGTGGCGAACGTGATCAACTCGCGCGGCCGTCCGACCTTCCCCATGATGTCGTTGCACGCATCGATGCAAAGTCCGCAGCCGATGCATTCGAGCTGCATCCCGTCCCGGATGTCGATGCCGGTCGGGCAGACGGCAATGCAGGCCCGGCAATCGACGCAGTCGCCTCGACCTTCCCAGCTATCGCCCTGTTTGTGCTTGCCACGCGGCTCCCCGCGCCAGGCCTGATAGGTCACCGTCAGTGTCTGCTCGTCCAGCATGGCGGCCTGGAACCGTGGCCACGGGCACATGTAGGTGCAGACCTGTTCGCGCGCGAACCCGGCAAGAACATACGTGGTGGCGGTGAACAGTCCGACGAAGAAATAGAGCTTCAGCGAGGATTGGCCGGTCAGCACCTCGACCATGGTCGTCGGCGCGTCGTTGAAATAGAAAATCCAGGCGCCGCCAGTGGCGAGCGAGATGAGCAGCCAGGCGGCGTGCTTGGCGGACTTGCGCGCGAACTTCGCGGCGCTCATGGGCGCGCGGTCGAGCCGCATGCGCTGGTGGCGCTCGCCCTCTATCCAGCGTTCGACCAGCATGAAGAGATCGGTCCAGACCGTCTGCGGACAGGTATAGCCGCACCAGAGGCGGCCGAACAGGCTGGAAACGAGAAACAGGCCAACCGCGCCGATCAGCAGAAGGCCGGTCAGATAGTAGATCTCCTGCGGCCATATCTCGATCCAGAAGAAATAGCCGCGTGCGTTGGTGATGTCGAGCAGCACCGCCTGGTCCGGCGCTCCGGGCCCCCGGTCGAAGCGGATCCACGGGGTCACGTAATAGATCGCCAGGCAGACGGCCAGCACCCCCCACTTGATGTTGCGATAGAATCCGCTGATGCCGCGCGGATAGATGCGCACGCGGCTGGCATAGAGCGGCCCCGCCGGCGTCTCGACCACTTTTGGCCGGCCCGCAGCGACGATGTCTTCGTGTTCCCGCTCGTCGGCGGCTGCCTTCACCTTGTACTCCACGGTTACGGTCCGAAGGCGGCCTGGCGCCTACTCGCCGCCGCCCAGGGCATGCACATAGACGGAAAGCATCTTGATGGTGGCGGCGTCCAGGCGTCCCTCCCAAGCCGGCATGGCACCGTTGCGCGCATTGTAAATGGTCTCGACGATCGACCGCCGGTCGCCGCCATAGAGCCAGATGGCATTGGTCAGGTCCGGTGCACCCAGCTCCCGGTTGCCCTCGCCCCGCTCGCCATGGCAGGCAACGCATTGCTCGGCGAAGACCTGCGCGCCCCGCGCCGCCCTCTCCGCATCTTCCGCCCTTCCACTCAGCGACAGGACATATTCGGCCACCTCGCCGATCTGCTTCTGGTCCAGGATCCTGTCCGCGCCATAGCGGGGCATCGCCGACTGCCGGGAACGTTCGTCGCTGTTGCGGATCCCATACTGGATGGTCTTATGGATATCCTCCAGCCTCCCGCCCCACAGCCAGTCGTCGTCGGCGAGATTGGGATAGCCACGGGCCCCCGCACCTCCCACCTGGTGGCATGGGGCGCAGTTGTTGTTAAAGGCGATCCGGCCGCCGATCTGCGCATAGGTCAGCAGCTCCGGATTGCCCCTGATCTCCTCGAGCGTCGCCGCCGCGACGCGCTGCATGAACGGCGCCTGCTCGGCCGCTGCCTCCTCCATGCGCCGCGCCACGTCCTCTCGCTGATTGTAGCCCAGTATGCCGCCAAAATAAGAGTTCACGAAGGGCACCGACGGAAACAGGACGAAATAGACCGCGGAGAATAAGATGGTCGCATAGAAGGTATAGAGCCACCATTTCGGCATCGGCGTGTCGAGTTCCTTGATCCCGTCCCATTCGTGCCCGGTGGTCTGCTGACCCGAAATCTCGTCTTTCTCGATCTTTGTCGGCATGACGGATCCTTCAACTCTCAGCGCTGGTCATCGAGGGGAATGCGCGCGGCGCGGCGCATCTCCTCCCGCCGCGAAGGCCAGAGCGCCCAGGCGACGAGGCCGATGAACAGCGCGGTGAACCAGACTGTCCACAGCGACCTGAGCAGGGGATAGATTTCGCCAAGCTCCATCTGCCCTTCTCCTCTACTGCTTGAGATCGGCGGGCGTCACGCCCTGGAACTTCACCATGGTGCCCAGGACCTGCATGTAGGCAATCAGGGCATCCATCTCGGTCAGCCGCTTCGGGTCGCCGTCGAAATCCCCGATCACGGCGCCGGGGTAGCGTTTGAGCAGATCCGATGTATCCGCCTCCGGATCCGCCTGCGCGGCGAGATCGGCCGCCGCGCTGGCGATCATCTCGTCGCTGTAGGGAACACCGAGGCGCCGGTTCGCCACCAGGTGCGCGGCAATGTCGCCCGCGCCGAGCGGACGGCGCGCGAGGAAAGGATAGGCGGGCATCACCGATTCAGGCACGACAGATCGCGGATCGATCATGTGCGCGACGTGCCATTCGTTCGAGTACTTGCCGCCGACCCGGGCAAGGTCCGGCCCGGTGCGTTTCGAGCCCCACTGGAAGGGACGGTCGTACATGCTTTCCGCGGCCAGGCTGTAATGGCCGTAGCGTTCCACCTCGTCGCGCATCGGCCGGATCTGCTGGCTGTGACAGACATAGCAGCCTTCGCGGACATAGATGTTGCGCCCGGCAAGTTCGAGCGGTGAATAGGGCCGCACGCCCTGGACCCGCTCGATGGTCGATTCGATGGTGAAGAGTGGCACGATCTCCACCAGGCCGCCGATCGCCACGGTAATCAGGGTGAGTACCGCGAGCAGCGGCGCGCTGCGCTCAATGGTCGCGTGTTTGAACTGCATCGCGCGCTCCCTCACTCGGCCGGTTGCACGGTCGCGGCCCGTGCCGCCGGCTGCCCGGCGACATGGCCCTGCGCCGTGCGCCAAAGGTTGTAGACCATGAGCAGTGCCCCACCGAGGAACAGGATCCCGCCGAGCGCGCGGATCATGTAGAAGGGCCGCATCGCGGCGACGGTCTCGACGAACGAATACTGCAGGAAGCCATATTCGTCATAGGCCCGCCACATCAGGCCCTGCATGATGCCGCTCACCCACATGGCGGTGATGTAGAGCACGATTCCGAGGGTCCCAAGCCAGAAGTGCCAGGCCACCAGCCGGGTCGAATAGAGACCGGCCCGCTTCCAGAGAACCGGAACGAGATAGTAGAGCGCGCCGAACGTGACGAAGGCATTCCAGCCAAGCGCGCCTGAATGAACATGTCCGACCGTCCAGTCCGTATAGTGGCTGAGCGCGTTGACCTGGCGGATGGACATCACCGGCCCCTCGAAGGTCGCCATCCCATAGAAGCCGACGGCGGTCACGGAGAAGCGCAGGCCGGGATCGGTGCGCAGCTTGTCCCAGGCACCGGAGAGGGTCATGATTCCGTTGATCATGCCGCCCCAGCTCGGCATCCACAGCATGACCGAGAACGCCATGCCGAGGGTCTGTGCCCAGTCCGGCAGCGCTGTATAATGCAGATGATGCGGGCCGGCCCAGATATAGAGGAAGATCAGCGACCAGAAATGGATGATCGACAGCCGGTAAGAATAGATCGGCCGTCCCGCCGCCTTCGGGATGAAGTAGTACATGATGGCGAGGAAGCCCGCGGTCAGGAAGAAGCCGACCGCGTTGTGGCCATACCACCATTGCGTGAGCGCATCCTGCACGCCGGCGAAGGCCGAGTAGCTCTTTGCGCCGAAGATCGAGACTGGCAGCGACAGGTTGTTGACGATGTGCAGCATCGCCACCGTGATGATGAAGGCGAGGTAGAACCAGTTTGCCACATAGATGTGCGGTTCCTCGCGCTTGATCAGCGTGCCGATGAAGATCATGAAATAGACGACCCAGACCAGGGTCAGCCAGAGATCGACGTACCATTCGGGCTCGGCATATTCCTTTGACTGGGTGTAGCCCATGACGTAGCCAAGCGCGGCCAGGACGATGAAGAGCTGGTAGCCCCAGAAGACGAACCACGCCGGCACCGGACCGCCCCAGAGTGCGGCGCGGCAGGTGCGCTGCACCACATAGAAGGAAGTACCGATCAGCGCATTGCCGCCGAAGGCAAAGATGGCGGCCGAGGTATGGACCGGCCGCAGCCTGCCGAAGGTCGTCCATTCGAGGCCGAGATTGAGCGCCGGGAAGGCAAGCTGAAGCGCGATATAGACGCCGGCGAGGAATGCCACCACGGCCCAGAAGACGGTGGCCGCGACAAAGGCGCGGACCACGTCCTCGATATAGGGCTGCTCGGCATCCATCCCGTAACCCATTGGACTGGCTGGGCTGGCTTTCTGCATGTTCCCCCTCGAAAGCAACGGCGGCGGGCAAGTCGCAGGCGGTGGCGCCTCGACACTGTAAGGCGATCATCGACGCCGCTGCGCGCTCGGGCATTGACGCAGATCAACGCGGATAGGCACGATGCGACAAAGAATTAGCGACCATGGACGGCAAGACGACAGATCGATTTGCCGCAGCGACAAGATGCCGCCAAGGGGGAGCCAGATGAGCGTGACCGTGCCAGTCTTCACCAGCCCGAGCCCGCGCATCGCGCTCGTGCCGGTCGATCGTCCGTGGAACTGGCTGGCGGCCGGATGGAAGGATTTCACGCGCGCGCCAAGGGTGAGCCTTGCCTACGGCGCGGGCTTCGTGGCACTGAGCTACGCACTCACCTTCGGGCTCTGGCTATCGGGCCTGTTCTATCTCTTCCTGCCTCTGATCGGCGGCTTCTTCATCGTGGCGCCGCTGCTCGCCGTCGGCCTCTACGAGGTCAGCCGGCGGCACATGGCCGGCGAGACGGTCGATCTCCGCGTCGCGCTGACCGCGTGGCGGGCGCCGCGCCAGATCGCCCTGCTCGGCGTGGTGCTGCTCCTCATCCATTTGGTCTGGGTGCGCGTCGCGCTGCTTCTCTTCGCGCTGTTCTTTTCCGGGCGCAATCCGGGCTTCGGCGATCTGATACAGACCATCTTTCTTTCGCCGGCCAGCCTGCCATTCCTCATCACCGGCACGATCATCGGCGCGGCGTTCGCCACGCTCGCCTTCGCGGTCAGCGTCGTGTCGATCCCGATGCTGCTCGACCGCGACGTGAACGTGATCACGGCGGTCGCCACCTCGATGACCGCCGCGCGCGCGAACTACCGCTCCATGGCGCTCTGGGCGGCGCTGATCGTGGGCTTCACCGCATGCGGCATCGTCACGTTCTTCATCGGACTGGCGATCGTCCTGCCGCTGATCGCCCATGCGAGCTGGCATGCCTACCGCGACCTCGTGGTGCACGACTAGACTAGAGCATGGTCCGCAACGCGAGATAGGCAAGGAACAGCGCATTGGCGGCCATGACCGCGCGCGCGAGGAGGCTGGCCGCCCCCCGCCTGCGCGCCAGCACCGCACTGCCGAGCAATCCGACGAGGACCAGTGCCGGCACGGTTCCGGCGGCGAAGGCCGCCATGGCGAACATGCCTGGCAGAAAACCGCCCGTGCCCGCTGCCGCCGCGAGAGCGGCATAAAGCAGGCCGCAGGGCAGCAGGCCGAGCAACAGGCCAAGCGCGAAGCCACGCATCGGACCCGGCTCGCGCAGCAGGGGTGCAGCCCGGCGCGAGAGCCACGCGCCCCAATCTCCGGCGGCCGCGAGCGCCAGGCGTCGGCGGAATCGCGCGCCGGTCGCTTCGTCCATGAACAGGGCTGCCGCCGCCAGCAGCGCCAAGCCCACCAGGAATCGCCATCCCGACAGCGCGGCCACGCCGCCGCCGATCAACCCGGCAAGGCCGCCGAGAAGGGCATAGCTGACGATCCGGCCTGCGTGATAGGCCAGCAGCAGCCCGCCACGTAGACGTCGCGGTCCAGCCATGTCCGAGACCGGGCGGCGGGCCAGTCCGGCGCTGACCTGGGACAGCACGAAAGGCCCGCACATGCCGGCGCAGTGGGCGAACCCGCCGGCGAGGCCGGCAAGGAAGAGCAGGACCGGCAGAGCCAGCGCCTCGGGCAGGCCGGGCAAGCCGGAGAAAAACAGGCCATCCAGTCCGTGTTGGTGGTGGGGCATGGAGTCGGCCGGTCCCGTCCTCTCGCGACGGGCGGAAAGCCTAGTTGCCGCTGGCCAGGTCGCGCAGGCGGCCGGCGCCGATGATGCGCACCGAATTGGCATCCGGCAGCGCGATGGCACCGGCCTGTTTCAGCTTCGTAAAGGTGCGGCTCACGGTTTCGATGGTCAGGCCGAGATAATCGGCGATCTCGCCGCGGCCCATCGGCAGGTCGATGACGTCGATGGCACCGCCTCGTGCCGCCTGCCGGTCGATGAGGCCGACCAGGAATGAGGCCAGCCGTTCGCTGGCGGTCTTGCGGCCGAGCAGCAGCATCTGGTCCTGCGCCGTCGCCAGCTCGTTCGAGGCGATGGTGAGCAGGCGATGCTCCATCTGCGGCAGCGCGAGCAGCATCTCCTCGAACTTCTTGCGCGGGAAACGGCAGATGCAGACATGCGTCAGGGTCTCGGCCGTATAGGCATAAGCCACATTGTGCGTCAGGCCAAGGAAATCGCCGGGATAGAGGAAACCGGTGATCTGCCGGCGCCCGTCAGCGAGCGACTTCGACAGGCTCACCGCCCCCGAAGTGATGTTGTAGACATACTCCGCCGGCGCGCCCTCCTCGAAGACCATCCGGCGCGGCTCCAGCTTGAGCGTGGTGGAGATGGCCCGTAACCGCCGCTGCTCCTCGTCGTCGAGCGGGGCACATACCGTCATCTCCCGAACGCTGCAGGCCGCGCACGGATTGTCCTTGTCGAGTTCCCGCCGGGTCGCCTTGGGCAGTGTGCCCTGGCCCTGACCCGTTCTGAAGGTGCCGGAATTCACGGTGACTGCCCGCTCCCTGTCTCGCAACCCGCCAGCGCCTCGCCAACAGCAGGCTGCGCGATCGCCCCGCCACCGGCCAAAACCACCGCCTGCGCGGGGTGCGAATTCGTCCGGTTGATCTAAATCATAGCAGAGCCGTCCGGGGGCTGGCATAGGGAATGTCAGTATCGGTCGGGAGACCTGCCTTGCGTAATCTGCTCGCCAGTCCACTGCGCCATGAACAGATCGATGCCGCCTGGGCGTTGATCCGAATCTGCGGCAATGTGCGGGGCAGCCTGGCGGAATGGCGGGCCTATGCCAAGTCGCGCCTGCCCTCGGCGAGTCGCGCGCCGGGGCGCCAAGGTCTGGTAGCCATACATTGCACGCGAGGCTACATATACGGCCTGTTCGCCTATGATGCGGAGACAGACCCGGTGCACCGCATGGTCCTGACGGTGGAACCGCTTGCTTTCGCGCGCCTCGCCCATTCGCTGGACCCGGGCGAGGTCCTCCTCGCCGCCAGCGAGGATCTGGCGCGCGCCCTCGATTGCCGGGCCATCCATCTCGTGCTCTCGGCCGATGACGAGGATGGCAGCGGGCTCAGGCGGATCGGCAGGGATTGCGGCTATCGCCTGACCGCGGAGCGGCTTTGCAAGGAACTGCCGGACACGAAGGCAGGAAAGCCCGTCAACTGATCGCGAAGAGCCAGCCTCCGGCAATGGCAATTGCCGCGCCGCCGGCCGGCAGCATGGGCGCTACCTTGCACCGGCGCATCAACTCCCCCGCCACCAGTCCGACGCCGATCAGGAGCCCGCTGCCTGCAAGTAAGCCAGCGCCATAGGCGATGGCCGAGGCACCGGCGGGCATTTCAACGCCATGAGCATGGCCGTGCAGCAACGCGAAAGCCATGGTCAGGAGTGCGGTCGGCGCCAGCGGGAGGCCAGGCGCCAGCGCGGTCAACAGGCCGAATAGCAGCACCGAACTGGCGATGCCGGTCTCGACCAGGGGCAGCGCCGGCCCGCCGCCGCCAAGGAGGCCGCCGGCAAGCATGGCCACCAGAAATCCGGCCGGCAGCACGAACCTCGCGCCACCGCCGAGCCGCACAGCCCAGAGCCCCACCGCCAGCATCGCCAGCAAATGATCGGCTCCCAGGAACGGATGGACGATAGCCGCCGCGAAGCCGCCCGCCGGCAACCCGCCATGGGCCAGAGCCGGCAGCGGCGTGGCGGTCGCGAGCGAAGCGGTGAAAGCGATGGCGATCCGTGCGTGCAACATGTCAGGCAACCCCCGTTCCCGTGCGTTCGCTGCTTTCCGCCAGTCCGCCGGCATGGAGGATGAACGCCACGATCCGGTCCAGGCCATCGAGTTGCTTCAGATTGGCGAAGACGAAGGGCCGCGCCCCGCGCATCCGGCGCGCATCGCGATCCATCACCGCAAGGTCCGCGCCGACCAGCGGCGCCAGGTCGGTCTTGTTGATGACCAGAAGGTCGGAGCGGGTAATGCCCGGCCCACCCTTGCGCGGGATCTTGTCGCCGGCGGAGACATCGATCACGTAGATGGTGATGTCGGCGAGTTCCGGACTGAAGGTGGCGGCCAGATTGTCGCCGCCCGATTCGATAAAGATGATGTCGAGATCGGTGAAGCGGCGCGTCATCTCGCTCACCGCCGCGAGGTTGATCGAGGCATCCTCGCGGATCGCCGTGTGCGGGCAGCCGCCGGTCTCGACACCGACGATTCGCTCCGGCGCCAGCGCGCCGGCGCGGGTGAGAAACTCGGCATCTTCCTTCGTATAGATGTCGTTGGTGACGACCGCGAGATTCCAGTCGGCGCGAAGCCGTTTGCACAGGCGTTCGACCAATGCCGTCTTGCCGGAGCCGACCGGCCCCCCGACCCCGACCCGGAGCGGGCCGTTTGCTGAATGCTTCATGAGCGGAAGAGCCTCGTATACTGGGTTTCGTGTCGCATGGACGTCCAGTCCACCATGGGCGCGGCGGTGCCGGCCTCCGCCGGATCGGCGGCGAGCGCCTGATCGGCGATGGCAAGCACCTCGGCGAGCAGTGCCCGCTGGCAGCGCTGGCCATCCGTCTGACCGAGCGGGATCAGCCGCACCGCGGCCGAAACGAGGTTCGCCGCGAAGGCCTGAAAGTATCCGACCAGCGTCGCATGCAGCGGAATGCCGGTGCGGCCGGCGGCAAGGCCGAAGGCCACCGGATAGCCGATCTCCGCCTCGCCGATGGCGAGCGCCAACTCGTCGAGGAACGGATCGGGCCAAGCCGATCTTGTGATGGCCAGGAATGCCCGACCCTGTCCCGCACTCTCCAACGCCAGTTCGCTTCCGCCGCGCCAGGCTGCCGAGAGCGCGGAGAGGTCGCACAGCGCCACCACGTCGGACGTGCGAGCGGCGCGCCAGGCCGCGGCGAGAAGCGCCCCGTCGCTCACGCCCGCGCCCTGGCGCAAGATACCCGCGATCCAGTCGGTGAGTGTCGCGCGGTCGCGCACCAGCCCAGCCTCTACAGCATATTCGATGCCATGGCTGTAGCTGAAGGCGCCAACCGGATAGGCGGGCGAGAGCCAGCTCAGCAGCCGATAGAGACCGGCCTTGTCCTCAATGGTCGTGACGATGTCCGTGCTGTCCGTGATCATGGTCATGGTCATGGTCGTGTCGATGATGCTGCGAGGGATCGTGGTTATGCTGGCCATAGGCACCGCCCTCCGGGCGGAAAGGCAGGCGCACCGCACGCACCACCGCGCCAAGGCGGCGCAGCATGTCGACGATCACATGATCGTCGCGGATCAGGATACGGTCCGCCTCGATCGCCGCCGGCAAGTGCCGGTTGCCAAGATGCCAAGCATAGCACGCGAGGTTCGCGCCAGTCGGCACCTTTATCTCCACCAGATCCTCTGCCGCCGCGCGGACCTCGATCAGCCGACCATCCTCAAGGCGGAGGGCATCGCCTTCCTCGAGCAGGCGCGCCTCGGGCAGATCGAGCAGGAACTCGATGCCGTCATCGGAGCGCATGCGGACGCGGCGGCGGAAGCGGTCCTCGAAAGCGAGCGTGATCCGTCCGGTCGCGGAACCGGCCGGCCACTGGCCGGCGGGGATGATCGCCGTGGCGCGCAACATGGTCAGAACAGGAAGTAGCGCTGCGCCATGGGCAGCACCGAAGCCGGTTCGCAACTCAGCAGCTCGCCATCGGCCCGCACCTCGTAAGTCTCCGGGTCGACGCGGATGTCAGGCAGATGATCGTTCAGAACCATGTCCTTCTTCGAAATGCCGGCACGGGTGTTGCGCACGGCGAGCAGTTTGCGGGAAAGGCCATATCGGCCGGCGATTCCCGATGCCAGCGCCGCCTCGGACGTGAAGATGACGGACGAGCGGACGAGGCTGCCTCCATAGCTGCCGAACATCGGCCGGTAATGCACGGGCTGCGGCGTCGGTATCGAGGCGTTCGGATCGCCCATGGGCGCCGCGGCGATGACGCCGCATTTCAGCACCAGGTCGGGCTTGACGCCAAAGAAAGCCGGCTGCCAGAGCACGAGATCGGCGAGCTTGCCCGGCTCGACGGAACCGACATGCGCAGCCACGCCCTGCGCCAGGGCCGGATTGATGGTGTATTTGGCGATATAGCGCCGGACGCGGAAGTTGTCGTTCCCGCCGGTCTCCTCGGGCAGGCGGCCACGCTGGCGCTTCATCTTGTCCGCGGTCTGCCAGGTTCGGATGATCACCTCGCCCACCCGTCCCATGGCCTGACTGTCCGACGACATCATCGAGAAGGCGCCAAGATCGTGCAGGATATCCTCGGCCGCGATCGTTTCCTTGCGGATGCGGCTCTCCGCGAAGGCGATGTCCTCGGGAATGCGCGGATCGAGATGGTGGCAGACCATGAGCATGTCGAGATGCTCGTCGATCGTGTTGATGGTGAAGGGCCGCGTCGGATTGGTGGACGATGGCAGCACATTGGCGAGGCCGCAGACGCGGATGATGTCGGGCGCATGTCCGCCACCCGCCCCTTCGGTGTGGTAGGCATGGATCGTGCGGCCGCGGAAGGCCGCGATCGTATCCTCGACGAAGCCGCTTTCGTTCAGCGTATCGGTATGGATGGCTACCTGGATGTCGTGATCGTCGGCGACCGTCAGGCAGTTGTCGATGGCGGCCGGCGTGGTTCCCCAGTCCTCGTGCAGCTTGAGGCCGCAGGCGCCGGCGGCGATCTGCTCGACGAGCGCCTCGGGGCGCGTCGCATTGCCCTTGCCCAGCAGGCCGATATTGAGCGGGAAGGCCTCCAGCGCCTGCATCATGCGTCTGATATGCCAGGGACCCGGCGTGCAGGTTGTCGCGGCGGTTCCGGTTGCCGGACCGGTGCCGCCGCCGAACATGGTGGTGACGCCAGACATCAGCGCCTCCTCCATCTGCTGCGGACAGATCATGTGGATATGGGCGTCGATGCCGCCTGCCGTCACGATTCGGCCCTCGCCGGCGATCACTTCCGTTCCAGGGCCGACGACGATGTCGACCCCGTCCTGCACATCCGGATTGCCCGCCTTGCCGATAGCGGCAATGCGCCCGTCGCGGAGCCCGATATCGGCCTTGACGATGCCCCAGTGATCGACGATCAGCGCGTTGGTGATCACCGTATCGACGGCGCCCTCGGCCCGGCTCGCCTGCGACTGTCCCATGCCGTCGCGGATGACCTTGCCGCCACCGAACTTCACTTCCTCGCCATAGAGGGTGCGATCCTGTTCGACCTCGATCCAGAGTTCCGTATCTGCGAGCCGCACCTGATCGCCTACGGTCGGACCATACATTCCGGCATAAGCCTGTCGGGAAACTCGGATGGCCATGGATAATCCGTCAGAGAGTGCCGTTGACGATGCCGCGAAAGCCCCAGACGATGCCGCGCCCGCCATAGGCGACCAGGCGGACGCGCCGTGTCTGCCCCGGCTCGAAGCGGACCGCCGTGCCGGCCGGTATGTCGAGGCGATAGCCGCGCGCCTTCTCGCGGTCGAAGGCAAGCGCCGGATTGCATTCGCGGAAGTGATAGTGACTGCCCACCTGGATCGGCCTGTCGCCGGTGTTCGCCACATCGAGCGAAATTTCCGGCCGCCCGTCATTGAGCAGGATCTCGCCCGGCACCGTCCTGACTTCACCCGGAATCATCGCCCCGCTCCGCTCATCGAATGGGCTGGTGCACGGTCACCAGCTTGGTGCCATCGGGGAAGGTCGCCTCCACCTGTATTTCGTGGATCATCTCCGCCACGCCTTCCATGACCTGGTTCCGCGCGATCACGGATGCGCCATCGCGCATCAACTCCGCGACCGACCGGCCATCGCGCGCCCCTTCCATGACGAAATCGCTGATCAGCGCGATCGCCTCCGGGTGGTTCAGCCTGACGCCGCGCTCCAGCCGGCGCCGTGCGACCATCGCCGCCATGGCGACGAGCAGCTTGTCCTTTTCGCGGGGTGTGAGATTCATGGCAGGCTCGGTATCCCCTTCGCGGCATCAGCAGTTCCAGACGCGTGGTGGCGTGTCCGGCAGGAGCAGACTGTGCAAATGACGTGCCGCACGGAGTTGGAGCCAGAATTCGACGAACGAGGCGCGAAGCCGCGCCGCATCCGCCGACAGCCAGCGCAAGACCAGCAGGCCGTTGACCAGACTGCATCCAAGGCGGAGTGAAGCGTCGCCCCGGCCCGCGAGCCACTCGCGCGAGAGAGCGAGCGCGGGCTGGCCTGGCAGGCCTCCGCACAGCAAGGTCGCCGAGGCGCGGGCGCCCGCATAGCCGGCCGGATGGGCCATCTTCGCGCCGATATCGCCATCGAGACGCGTCGCATCGTACCAGAGAAGCCGGTCGGGCCCCTGCACCCGCCAGCGATCGAACAGCAATCCGCCGCCGAAGCGCTCGCCTCTGGCGGTACGGCCATAGATGGTGATCTCGCCCGCCAGCAGCCTCGCGCCCGGCGCCAGGCTGATACGCGTCTCGCGCCGCAGTCGCGCGCCATCGAACAGGATGGTCTCCTGCGGCATCCATTCCAGTGCCGTGCCGGCGCCGACCCGCAGATCGACGAGAACCGAAGTATCCACCCCGTCGGAGCGGTAAATCTTCTCCGCCGCCTGCGTGGTTACGCAGGCAACCGCGGCGTGCTTCGCCTCGAGACGGACCGACATCCGGTCACCGCCCGTCAGCCCGCCCGCCACAGTGACCAGCACCGCCTCTGGCGGCAAACCTGGCGATACGGTTGGAAAAAGCAGCCGCCCAGGATTGCGTTGGAAAAGATGCGTCAGGCGCGTGACGCCGTCGGCGCCGCTGAAGCCTGCCTCGACGCCGCCATCGCATCGTTGCAGGGCGGCAACCGGCGAAGGCAAATCGCACGCTGCTCTGCCGGGCCCTGCCGATATTGCCATCTGTGACATCGGACAAGCTCAGCCGCAAGATCCGTGCCAGCATCCGGCCCAGTCATGCACAGGGTTCAGCGGCGCGGCGCTGCCCTGTTTTCGCTCACATTGCCTTGTCCTTGGGCAGTCACTGGCCGGCGCGTTGCGGCAACGTCCGGTCCTTCGCCTTGAAGTAGGTGCGGGCATAGGCGAGGAGCTGACCATCGGTCGGATGATCCACTGTCTCCACACCGACGATCCGCTCGACCAGCGCATGGTCGTGGCGATGGACGTGCTTGAGCAGTTCGAGCTTGGCCTGGCCCGGTCCGACCACCAGAACCGCCCCCGCATCGGCGATGGCCTCTGCCACGTGGTGATAAAAGACCTGATCTTCCGCTGCATGGCCGGAACCAGGCTTCCCCGACCTGCGGTGGAGCTGGTGGGCGGGACGGTCAGGATGGATCACCGCCCGGTCCGCTTCATCGGCATTGAAATGGAAGACCCGCGCCTCGCGGTGATCGAGCCAGACGACTGCGTGATAGTGAGCCATGCCTTCGCACTCCTTGCATTGTGCGGGCAGGCTAGGCTGGCGGGACCGCCACCGCCTTGACCCAGGTCAAGCGCCAGGATTCACCGATCGAGCTGGCGGCGCAGGCGACTCAGCAGGCGGGCGCGCTCGCGGTCGCTCGTGGCCTGCTGCAAGCGATGCTGCAGGTCAAGCGCCAGGGCGGCATATTCGTTGTGCCAGTCCCGACCCCGCAGCGCCGGATCCATCTGATCCGCGGCGAGGCGGGGCGGAACGCTGTCCCGGACACGGTGCGCGAGGCCTCCTCGATCCACCGCATAGGTCTCGTCAAGGCGCGGCACGACAATCTGCGCCGGATCGATGCCGATCGCCGGCAAGGCAGCGGCTAAAGCCGCGAGCGAGGCTTCCTCGCCGTGCGTCAGAAATATGCTCCGGCGGAGCGGCAGGCGCTCGCGTATCCAGTCGAGCAGGCCATGATGGTCCGCATGTCCGGAATAGAGATCGATTTTGCGGATGCGGGCATTGACCGCCACCTCGTCGCCATGGATGCGGACCGCCTTGACACCCTGCTCCAGTAGCGAGCCCAGAGTTCCCGGCGCCTGATAGCCAACCAAAAGCACCGTCGCCTTTTCCCGCCAGAGATTGTTTTTGAGATGGGTGCGGATACGTCCCGCATCGCACATGCCCGAACCGGCGATGATGATTGCCCCGCCCCGTACCTGGGAAATCTGGTAGCTCTCCTCCTGGTCGGTGACGAAACGGACATTGGCCGCACGGAAAGGACTGGGCCCGGAATGGCGCCCGCGCAGGGCTGGATCCATGTGCCGCTCGAAAACTTCGGTGGCGCGCACTGCAAGCGGGCTGTCGAGAAAGACGTGTACGCGCGGCAGCTCGCCCGAGGCCATGAGTTCCATCAGATCGAACAGAAGCTCCTGCGTCCGCTCCACCGCAAAGGCCGGAATGAGCAGATTGCCGCCGGCCTCCAGGCTCTCGCGCACGATCCCGCGCAGCACGCCGCGCCGCTCCTCGTCGCTGAGGACCGGCCGTTCGCGGCCACCATAGGTCGATTCCACGATCAGGCAGTCATAGCCCGACGGGGCATGCGGGTCGTTCTGCAGCGGCTTGCCGACCGGACCGATATCGCTCGAGAAGAGCAGCCTCAGCGTCGGGCGGCGCGGCCGTCCGGTCGCGATCTCGAGTTCGATGGAGGCCCCGCCCAGGATATGCCCCGAGTTCCAGTAACGCGCGCGCAGGCCGGTGCCGGCCTCGGCCCACTCTCCAAGCGGAACGGGGCGAAACTGGCGCAGCGACTGTTCGGCATCGAGCCGGGTGTAGATCGCCGCGACACCTGCGCGGGAACGCCGGGCGTTGCGACGGTTCAGCCGTGCCACCTCCGCTTCCTGGATCGCGCCGGAATCCGGCAGCATCCATTCGAGCAGTTCGATCGTCTCCCGCGTCGCGAGGATCGGCCCCGTAAACCCGTTCCTGCAAAGTTTCGGGATCAGGCCCGAATGATCGATATGGGCATGGGTAAGCAACACCCGATCGATGTGCGAGGGATCGAAGGGAAAGCCGCCATAGTTCAGTTCGCGGATCGTCTTGGCGCCCTGGAACATGCCGCAATCGACTAACAGGCGCCCGCCCGGGTGCTGCACCAGATAGCTGGAACCGGTAACGGTCCCCGCCGCGCCACAGAACTTCACCGTGACCGTCAATTCGCCACCCCCCGTATCTCCGCACAAAGCCGCTCGATATCCTCGACGCGGCAGAGTTCCGTGCCCGGCGTCATAAGCGCGGCCGTTCCGGCGGCCACGGCCTGGGCCAGCGCCGCTTCCGGGCTGGCACCGCCCAGAATTGCGGCGATGAAGCCGGCAAGCATGCTGTCGCCGGCGCCGACGGCACTGAGCAGGCGAGCCGGCGGCGGACGACGGCGCCATAGGCCGGAACCGTTCACCAGCAGCGCACCCTCTGCGCCGAGGGAAAGCAGAAGGTTCTCGGCTCGGCCGTCGGCGACAAAATCCCGCGCCAGCCCTTCGAGTTCGCTCGGCGCCGGCCGATAGCCGATGATCTCGGCAAACTCCTCCAGGTTGGGCTTGACGAGCCAGGGCCGCTCCGCGAGCGCCGTGGCAAGTGCCTTGCCGGAACTGTCCAGTGCCAGGCGTTTCCCCGCCGCACGCGCCATGCGCGTCAGGGATGCGAAGGAATCGATGGGCATTCCGGGCGGCAGGCTGCCGCTCGCCACCACTAGGTCAGTCCTCTCCAGCAGGGTTTCGATGTTGCGGAACGCCGCCGCTGTCTCGCCCACCCCGACATCCGGACCGGGCAGGACGAAGCGGTATTGCTCACCGCTCGCGCGCTCGCCCACCGTGAGGCTCTGCCGCGTGCGGCCGGCGATGCGCTGGCTCTCCACCGGCAGGCCCTCCGCCTGCAGGCAGGCAAGTACCTCCTCTCCCGCCACGCCGCCAAGAAGGGCGAATGCCTTGGCATCGCAACCCAGCCGGCGCAGCACGCGGGCAACATTGATGCCTCCGCCGCCGGCCTCGACCTGCGGCGGGCCGCAGCGAAGCTTGACCGTCGGCTCGACCAGTTCGGTCTCGGTGGTGAGGTCCAGTGCGGGATTGAACGTGACCGTAAGTACGCTGCCCATGCCTTCGCGCTACCTGACACCCGCGCCATCGCCACGGGCCTCGGCGGCTCGAGCGTGACGCAGGAAGTGCAGGTAGGCTAGCACATTCTCCTTCTCTTCCGGCCAAAGCCGGAATGTCGGCATCGGAGGATGCAGTTCCTCCATGAATCGGCGGACATCGGAGAAATCAGGCTGGGCACGGCGCGAAAGATCGAGAAATGCCGGAGCCGGCCGCGCCGGCTCGCGCACCGGCGCAATGGAAATGTCGTGACAACCCGCGCACCAGTCCTGCGCCACGAGGCGCCCGCGCGCCGGGTCACCGGCCCGCGGTGCCTCGGCCGTGCATGCCGCGAGCGCCAGCATGCAAAGCAGGGACCCGATGGCGCGCGGGCTCCGCCTCATTTGCCACCCTTTATGGCGATCTTCTTTGTGTCGGCCGACTTCTCGGGCGATTTTGGCAAGGTCACGCGGAGCACGCCCTTGTCGAATTCGGCACTGACCTTCGAAACATCGACATCCGCCGGCAACTCGAAGGAACGGGAGAAGGCGCCATAGTAGCGCTCCATCCTGTGGTAACCTTCCTTCTCCTCCTTCTTCTCCTGCTTCTTCTCGCCCCTGAGCGTCAGGATGCCGTTGCTCAGCGTGAGTTCCACATCCTTCTCTTCGACGCCCGGCAGTTCCGCACTGACTTCATAGGCCTTGTCGGTCTCCTTGAAGTCGATCGAAGGTGAAAGCGGCCCTTCGAGTTTTGCCGGCATGAGGTCCCGTAATTGCCGGTCGAACAGGTTGCTCATCTCGCGCTGCATGGCCTGGAACGGATCGTCCAGCGTGCCACGGCGCACATCACCGAATGGCAGCAGGGAACGGAAATTCATGGCTCCAGTCTCCGCTTATCTATGGTTCCTGATGCCCGCCTCGTCGGCGAACGTGAACATTGTGCGCAGGACGGCGGTGACGGGCATTGACGCAGGTCAAGCCCGGCGCGTCAGCCAAACACATACTGTCCCGGCGCATCCGCGAGCCCCGCCCCGGGTGCCTCCCCAAGCGGCGGCGGCGCGACCATGTCCCCGGACCGCCGCACGAGCCATTCGCGCCAGACCGGCCACCAGGATCCTTGCTGCACCGGCGTCTCGCCGACGAAGCGTTCGGCATCCCGGAACGGATGGTCGGCGTCGCGATGAATAACCTGGTAGCGCCGTCCCTTGCGGCCCGGCTCGCTGACGATGCCGGCATTGTGGCCGCCGGAGGTGAGCAGGAACGTCACGTCCGTATCGGTCAGGAGGTTGATCTTGTAGACCGACCGCCAGGGCGCGACATGATCCCACACGGTGCCGACAGCGAAGATCGGCGCGCGGATGTCGGTAAGGGCCACCGGCCGGCCGCCGACTTCATAGCGGCCCTCCGCCAGGTCGTTGTTCAAAAAAAGCCTGCGCAGATACTCCGAATGCATGCGGTAGGGCATTCGCGTGGCATCGGCGTTCCAAGCCATGAGGTCGATCATCGGCGCCCGCTGGCCGAGCAGATACTCCGAAACCAGTCGCGACCAGATCAGATCGTTGGAACGCAGCAGATGGAACGCGCCCGCCATCTGTTTGGTGTCGAGGAAGCCCTGTTCCCACATCAGGTCTTCGAGGAACGAAATCTGCGCCTCGTCGATGAAGAGCATCAGTTCGCCCGCCTCGGAAAAATCAGTCTGGGCCGCGAGCAGCGTGATGGACCGCAGCCGTTCGTCGCCATCGCGCGCCATCTGCGCGGCGGCAATGGAAAGCAGCGTGCCGCCCAGGCAGTAGCCGACCGCGTGGACCTGGCTGCCGGGCTGAATTCGCGAGATGGCATCGAGTGCCGCTGCCGGACCGAGGCGAAGATAGTCGGCCATGCCGAGATCGCGTTCTTCCGCGCCCGGATTCTTCCAGGAGATCATATAGACGGTATGCCCCTGCTCGACGAGATGGCGCACCAGGGAGTTCTCCGGCGACAGGTCGAGGATGTAGTATTTCATGATCCAGGCGGGGATGATGAGGATGGGCTCGGCATAGACCTTTTCGGTCGCAGGCGCATACTGGATCAGTTCGATCAGCCGGTTGCGCAATACCACCTTGCCCTTCGTCACGGCCAGGTTCTCACCGACCCGGAAGCGCTCCGCGCCGGCCGGCGGCTTGCCGAGCTGGGCGCGCTCCCAGTCCTCGATGAAGTTCCGCCAGCCATTGACCAGGTTGAAACCCGACTGCTCGATGGTGGTGCGCAGCACCAGCGGATTGGTGGCGATGAAGTTGCTGGGGGATAACATGTCCAGCATCTGCCGCGCGACGAAGGACACCACCTCCTCGTGATGACGGGCCACGCCGCGCACGTCGTTGGTGGCGTTGTGCCACCATTGCTGGGTGAGCAGGAACGCCTGGTGGACCATGTTGAAGGGCGGCTGATGCCAGGCCGGGTCGCTGAACCGCTTGTCCTGCGGCAACGGCTCGATACAGCACTCGCCGGCGCCGCCTGATTGCAGGCACTGGCCGGCGAAATGGGCGAAGCGCATGGCCTTCCGCTGCGCCTTGCGCACCAGCTCCAGCCGCTTGCCCGGGGAAAAGGCAAGATGCGTCGCCCAGTCCAGGTACGCGGCGGACAGGGCGAGGGGGGAGAGACCGGCCGTCAGCCGCGCCAACGCCACATTGGTCATCCGGTCCATGGAGACCGTTGACATGCTGATCTCCGGCAGATGCGGCGCACCGGGCACCGGACGCGACGGCGGCGAGGCTGCGGCTTCCGGCTCGGGCCTTTCGTTCGCCGGCTTCGGCATGACACGCATCTGATCGGTCATCGCTCTTTTCCTTTCCGCAGGCGACCCGGACCGGTCTGACCGGGTGCTAGTCACCACGTCACGTCCCGCTCGATGTGGGGATTGCAGACCAGGAAAGCATCTCGGTCATTGCTCAAGATCAATTTATATGTAATGATGGCTATGTCTTTCTACGGATATCCTCATGCTATTCCTTATTGGCCTCGCCCTCCTGGCAAGCGCAAGTGTCGGCATCCTGAACTTGCGGAATCTGGTCAATCGCGGCGAACCACCGGCGCTGCTGCGCAGCGAACTGATGGTCGAGTTGCTGCTGCTTGGCTATATGACCTTGTCGATCCTCGGCATTTGCATCATCCTGAAGCAATTCTTGTAATCCGCACGGCCTGTTAACCGTTCTTTCGCCAGGTCGCGGCTTTGATGGTGCGCCATCCGGGCGATCCGGGTGCGGATTGCTGTGGAGGCCGAGATCGGGATGAGAGCCTATCTGGTCACCGGGGGCGCCGGCTTTATCGGCTCGCACCTGGTTGAGGCGCTGATCGCCCGGGGTGACCGCGTCCGGGTGCTCGATGATCTCTCCAGCGGCAAAAGGGAAAATCTTCCGTCCGGCGCTGAGCTGATCGTGGGCGACGTCGCGGATGCCGCCCTGGTTGCGCGCGCCATGGAGGGCATGCAGGGCTGCTTCCACCTGGCGGCGATCGCCTCGGTGCAACGCAGCCTGGAGGAATGGCTGACGACCAACCGGGCCAACCTGGTCGGAAGCATCGCTGTCTTCGATGCGGCCCGACGGCAGCCAACGCCCGTTCCGGTGGTCTATGCCTCCTCTGCCGCCATCTATGGCGACAATTCCGATATGCCGATCGCCGAGAGCGCGCCCCCCGCCCCCCTGTCCGCTTACGGCGCGGACAAGATGGCAAGCGAACTGCACGGCCGGGTCGCCTGGCTCGCGCATGGCGTGCCCACCGTCGGCTTCCGTTTCTTCAATGTCTATGGACCGAGACAGGATCCGCATTCCCCCTATTCCGGCGTCATCGCCATCTTCGCCGACAGGATCGCGCGCGATCACCCGATCACCATCTTCGGCGATGGCGAGCAGGTGCGGGACTTCGTCTATGTGGCCGACGTGGTCCGCTTCCTGCTCGCCGCCATGACGCGGCCCGATCTGGCCGGGCAGGTCTTCAACATCGCCACTGGCCGGCCTACCAGCGTCAACGAACTGGCCCGCGCCATCGCCGCCACGGTCGGGCGGCCGGCGCGGATCGAACGGGCGCCGGCGCGCACCGGCGACATCCGCCTTTCAATCGGCGATCCGGCGCGGCTCAACGCCACCTTCGGCTTCGCGGCCGAGACACGGCTGATCGATGGGCTCAAGCCCACGCTCGCCGCCAGCGGACCGGACATTCGGGCGGAAGCGATGAACGCCGGGCGGGCCCCGCGGCCCGCCCCGCTCACGACCTGATCACCAGCAGCAGGGCGCTGTTGCCGCGCAGCAGGTTGAGCACCAGTGTCCCGGAAGAGGCCACGATGCGCGCACGCAACTCCTCGACCGAACGGACGCTTTCCCGGTTGACCGCAAGGATGACATCGCCCGTCCGCAATCCGCGCGACCAGGCGGGCGATCCGGGTTCGCAGGCGCTCACCAGCACCCCTTCCACCTTGCCGTAGACGGGAAGGGTTGGATCGAGATCGCGGAACGCCGCGCCCGCAAGCTGCGGCAGGGCGGAATCGAAGCGCGCGGAAGCTGGCTCCGGGCGGGCTATGCGCAAGGTCACCTCAAGAGGCCGCCCGTCCCTGAAGAGGCCAAGTTTGACGCTTTGGCCGACCGGCGCCAGGCCGATGCGATTGCGCAGGTCGGTGGCACTCCGCAGCGGGCGGCCATCGAAGCGCAGAACCACATCGCCCGTGACAAGGCCTGCATCAGCCGCCGGCGAGCCGGGTTCGACCTGGGTCACGACAGCACCTTCGGTCATGCGCGCCAGGCCGATCGCCTGCGCCAGGTCCGGTGTCAGGTCCTGCACGCCGATGCCTAGCCGGCCGCGCCGCACCTCGCCATGTTCGGCAAGCTGGTTCATCACGGCGCGGGCCATGTTGGCCGGCACGGCGAAGCCGATCCCCACATTGCCGCCGGCCGGACCGATGATTGCCGTGTTGATGCCGATCAGCCGTCCTCGCAGATCGACCAGCGCGCCGCCAGAATTGCCGGGGTTGATCGAGGCATCGGTCTGGATGAAATCCTCGTATCCATCCACATTGATGCCGGTGCGCCCAAGCGCCGAAACGATTCCCGAAGTCACGGTCTGGCCAAGGCCGAATGGATTGCCGATCGCCACCACATAGTCGCCGACCCGCAGCGCATCCGAATCGCCGAAGGGCAAAGCCGTGAGGCCCTCCGCCTCGACCTGCAGCAGGGCGATATCGGTATCGGGATCGCTGCCGACGAGGCGCGCCTTGAAGCTGCGGCGATCCTTGAGCGTCACCACGGCTTCGCTTGCCCGCTCGATGACGTGATGATTGGTCAGGATCAGCCCGCGCCGCGCATCGACGATCACGCCCGATCCCGCGCTCAGTTCCGGCCGCGGCGCCGCGTCGGGCAGGTTGAAGAAACGGCGAAAGAACGGATCGCGCAGCAGCGGATTGTCGGCGGCCGGCGATCGGGAAATGACGGCGATATTGACCACCGCCGGCGTCACTGCCTCGATGAGGGGCGCCAGGGTCGGCGGCGGGCCGAGCGGCGCCAGGGTCGGCGGCGAGCCGAGCGGCGCCGGGGACTGCGCCAGGGCCGATGGAAACTCGGCGCGCCATGACAGTGCCAGCAACACAGTCAGGAACAGCCATCTGGCAAGGGAAGCGCGTGTCCGGGCAAAGCCTGCCATTCTCGCATGCCCCAAGGTATAACCCTGAAGCAGGATTTCATGGCGCTGGCCGGAATTTCAAGGCTCCCGAACGGCTCAGCCGGCGGGCTTCGCCTCCCTGGCCGAAACCGGCCCCGGGCCGGCGGGCGCGCCAGACTTCGGATCGCCCGACTTGGCGGTCGCCTGGCCGGGCGGCAGGCTGTTGGCGGCAACCGGCTGGGCCGGGCGCGGCGGCGCGAGCTGGGCCAGCCCGGCCTCTTTAGGATTCTCCAGATTCCGGCACAGCCCGTCGATCACGGCACCGGTCTCCACGGCCAGTTCCTTGTGCAGCACATCGCCATGCATGCGGGCGCTGGCGGCGATATAGACGGAAAGCGCGCGCACCCGCCCGCGCACCTCGCCCAGGATGCGCACGCTGTCGGCCACCACCTCGCCAGCCACGCTGCCGCTCTCACCGACGCTAAGGTCGCTGCAGGTGATGTCTCCTTCCACCCGGCCATCGACATGCACATCGCCGTCGGTGACGATGTTGCCCGTCAGGGTCAGATCGGCGCTGATGATGGAAGGCACCGCGCTGCCCCCGGCCTTGCCGCCCTTCTGGTTCTTCTGGCTCTTCGAGAACATGCCTTGACGCCTCCTGCTTCTTGCACCGGCCCGGAGGTAGCGCGCGACGGCCGGACCAGAGGCCCGTCGCCTCTCGCTATTTCCGTAGCCTCGGCCCCTCCGCGAAACCATAGGCGCGCCGCCGGCGGCGGACAACCTTGCTCCGGCAGCGGCAGACCGTGCCCGGTCAGTTGAAGCGTGCCCCGCTCGCCCAGTGGACCAGCGACTGACGGTTCGATACGCCGGCGAAACGGTAAAGGCGCTCGAGCATGGTCTTCACCGTCGAGGCGGCGATGCCCATGCGCCGGGCGATCTGGGCATTGCTCAGCCCATCCTGGAGCAGGCCGATCAGTTCCGCCTGCCGCAGCGTCAGCCGCCCGCGCCCGGCCGCGGCCAGCTTGGAAATGATCACCAGATAGGCCGGCGCCGCGCCCCGCGCCGAGCAGGGCGTGACCTGCAGGCCGACACCGAGGTCGGGACGCACGAGAAAGTCCGCCTTGCGCGGGGACTGGCGCACCAGTTCGGCCATCACCCGGTCGAATCCGGGCAGGCTCGCGCGCGCCAGCGCACCACCCGGCGATTCCGCCACCACCCGTCCGTCCGCGCCGACCAGAAAGGCTGGTTCCGGACGGGCCATCAGGAGGTGATGGATCGCTTGCAACAGCTCACCGGTGTTCAGCGACTGCTCCAGCGCGGCAGCCTCGGCGCCAGGCTGCAAGGCATCCGCCGGTCCGGTCATTCCGCCCGGCATTCCTGGCACGCGAATGTCGCTGCCCGGCCGCATGACACCACCCGAAGGGCGTGTCGCGGAAGCTGCATGGGGAGTTTCGCGTTCATGTTTCACAGGCGCATTGAACGGGACCGCGTATGCCGTGTTCAAAACACATGGACGTGAGTCGGCCGGCATTCACACCCATGTGACAGACGGCACCATTGTTCTCCCGAGGCTTACAGGAGATGCCAAAGGCCGCAGCCGAACGAAGTAGGCTGGTCGGCGTATTTTCGATCTCGCGATTTTTTGATAGAGATAAAGACACGACAGACGCAGTCGTGAGGTGCAAAGAAATTCCCTTCGCCTGAGGCCTTACGGGGGCTACGTCATAGGCCAAGTTGATCCAATATGTGGGACCAACATCAGGCGAAGGGAAACTTACGGGCCCTTGTCGGAGACATGGGGGAAATCACGCTCGGATAGGAGTCCCGCAAGACTTGATCTCTTGGCTTTGGAACCGGCCCGCATGTGGCCCGTTCCTTATGGGCCGTAACTTACGGGCATCCCCGGCCACGCGAAATACGCCGACCGGCGTATTCGCGCCGGTTTGGCAATGACATTTCGGTGATCGCGTCGCGCTGTTCAGACGTCTTCGCCTGAACCTTGTGAAAATCGGGGCTCAAGCAAGGCCTGCGGGTACCAGCTCACGGCAACGGGGCAAGTCCCTTCTCCATGAGTACCGCTTTGCCAGCGAATCCCAGCGCCTCATAAAAGCGAATCGCCGCCAGGTTGTCCTCGCGCACCGCCAGCGCGATCGAGCCGGCGCCCGCCTCCCGCGCCATCGCCTCGGCACGCTTCAGCAGGGCGCCGCCAATACCCTGGCCGCGCGCCTCCTCGGCGACGAAAATGTCGGAGACCCAGAACTTGCGCAGCGCCCGGTCGGTGTCGTAGGCCCAGTGCCAGAGCAGATAGGCGAGCACTCGCCCGTCATCGCCTGGCCGGCCGGCCACGAGAACGCCGAAGGCCGGGTCCAGCCCGAAGCCGTCGCGCAGCACGCGCCCCTCGGTGAAGACCCGCCCGCCCAGCCCTTCATGCAGGTCGAGCGCGTTGGCGAGGCGGGCGATCTGCGCCGCATCCTCTGCCTTGGCCGGCCTGATCTCGATTGGCTGGGTCTGTCCGGCTGACATGACCCCGGCTTGATACTAGTCTTTGCCCGGACAGGCCATAGGGAGAAATGCAGGCATGGACGTGACCCTCCTCGGTACCGGCTGCCCACAGGTCGACACGCGGCGCCACGGGCCGGCCAGTCTGGTTCGCCATGATGGCCGGGCCTTCCTCGTCGATTGCGGGTCGGGCGTAACCCAGCGCCTGCTCGGGGCCGGAACGAAGGGGGCGGCGCTCGATGCCTTGTTCCTGACGCACCTGCATTCCGACCATCTGGTCGATCTTTTCCAGCTCGTCATTTCGAGTTGGCACCAGGGCCGGCCAAGGCCGCAACGTGTCTTCGGCCCACCCGGCACCCGGCGTTATGTGGATGCCCTGCGCGCCCTGTGGCGGGCGGAACTCGAGCAGCGCATCGCCCATGAACGGCGCCCATCGGTTGCGGCACTCGAGATCGAAGTGAACGAGATCGCCGAGGGCTGCATCCTCGACGAGGGCGGCGTCCGGGTGGATGCGGTCGCGGTGCGCCATCAGCCGGTGCGGCATGCCTTCGGCTTCATCTTCTCGGCCGGTGGCGGCAAGCTCGCCTTCAGTGGCGATACCGCCTATGCGCCGGAGCTGATCGAGGCGGCACGCGGGGCCGACGTGCTGGTGCACGAATGCTTCATCCATCGCGAGATGCCGGTCATCCCCGGCGTGCGCACCGCCGAGGGCATCGCGGCGGTCGCCAGCTACCACACGCTCTCGAGCGAGGTGGGAAAGGTCGCAAGGGAAGCCGGGGCGCGCTGCCTGCTGCTCAACCATTTCGTGCCGACCCGCTTCGACGAGGCGGCGCTCATCGCCGAGATCCGCCAGGACTATTCCGGCCCGATCGTCGTCGGCGAGGATCTCATGCAGATCGACCTGGCCAGCGGCACGCTCCGCCATGGCGAGGCACGGATCGGTCTCGTGCTGCGCTGAAGGCGTTCAGGCAGCGCCGCTGCCGCCACCCGTACCGCCGCCGCGACCGCGGCGCCCCAGCGCGTCGAAGAGCAGCTTGATAAGCCAGATCGGCACGACAATCACGGCGCCAAGCAGGACATAGCGCGCTCCCCATTCGACCACGTCCACCACGAACTGGAAAATCTCGCGCACGGTCTCGCCGAAATTCTCGATCAGGCGCTGCGGCGTGATGTCGAAGAACGACATCACCATGCCGGCGACCAGCGAGAAAATGATGAGCTTGAGGATCGTTCCGCCGAGTTGTTGCGGCATCCTTGTGTCTCCCTCGGCCATCCGGCCGGCGTCAGCCGATCATAGCCTGCCGGCGCAATGCGGCAAGTCCGTGGCGGTTTTCAGACACGCTCGATCACCGCAGCGATGCCCTGGCCGACGCCGATGCACATGGTGCAGAGCGCGCGCCTGCCGCCGCTCGTCTCGAGCTGGTTGAGCGCCGTCGTCACCAGCCTGGCGCCGCTCATGCCAAGCGGATGCCCGAGCGCGATCGCGCCGCCATTCGGATTGACATGCGGGGCATCGTCCGCAAGTCCCAGATCCCGCGTCACGGCAAGCGCCTGCGCGGCGAATGCCTCGTTCAGCTCGATCACGTCCAGATCGCCGATACCGAGGCCGAGCCGCCCGAGCAGCTTGCGCGTGGCCGGGGCCGGTCCAATGCCCATGATGCGCGGCGGGACGCCGGCGGTGGCCATGCCGACGATGCGCGCGCGCGGCGTGAGCCCGTGCCGCAGCGCCACATCTTCCGAGGCGATCAGCAGCGCGGCCGCACCGTCATTCACGCCCGAGGCATTCCCGGCGGTGACCGAGCCGCCCTTGCGGAAGGGCGCGGGCAGCCTGGCGAGCTGCTCCAGGCTGGTCTCGCGCGGATGCTCGTCCTTCGCCACGATCGTCCTTTCGCCTTTGCGCCCGGCGATCTCAACCGGCGCGATCTCGCGCTCGAAGAAGCCCGATTTCTGCGCCGCCAGCGCCCGTGTCTGGCTGCGCAGGGCGAAGGCATCCTGGTCGCCGCGGCTGATCTGGAACTCCTCGGCCACGTTCTCGGCCGTCTCCGGCATGGAATCGGTGCCATGGCGCTCGCGCATCAGCCGGTTGACGAAGCGCCAGCCGATCGTCGTGTCATGGATCTCGGCGGCGCGCGAGAAGGCGCTCTCCGCCTTGGCCATGACGAAAGGCGCGCGGCTCATGCTCTCCACGCCCCCCGCGATCATCAGTCCGGCCTCGCCCGCACGGATGGCACGAGCGGCGGTGCCCACCGCATCGAGGCCCGAGCCGCACAGCCGGTTGATCGTGGCTCCCGGCACCTCCCGCGGCAATCCGGCCAGTAGCAGCGACATGCGCGCGACGTTGCGGTTGTCCTCGCCGGCTTGGTTGGCGCAGCCGAAAATGACGTCATCGAGCGCCTGCCAGTCCATATCGGGATGGCGCGCCATCAGGGCCTTGAGCGGAATCGCGCCAAGATCGTCGGCCCGCACGCTGGCTAGCGCGCCGGCATAGCGACCGATCGGCGTGCGGATCGCATCGCAGATGAAGGCTTCGGTCATAACTCGCTCCTCTCTGCCCTCTTCACTCTTGCCGGCGGATACTGGCATCGTTATCACAGGAATGCGAGGCCCTGCGGGATGGAGCCGCGATGTCCGAACATCTGCCCCAGTCGTTGTGGACGCGCACGGCACCGCCTGCCCTGCCGCTGCCGCCCCTTCTCGGCGAGGCGCGCGCTAAAGTTGCGGTCATCGGCGGCGGCTATACCGGTCTTTCGGCCGCGCTGCATCTCGCGGAGGCAGGCGCCGAGGTCGTGCTGCTGGAAGCCGCGGAGCCCGGCTTTGGCGCCTCGGGGCGCAACAACGGACAGGTAATCCCGACACTAAGCCGCGCCGACCCCGACGACCTGATTCGCCGGTTCGGCGAGGAACGGGCCCGGCCGATGATCGAACTGATCCGGGATTCCGCCGCCCTTGTCTTCGAACTGATCGCGCGGCACGGCATCGAGTGCGACGCGCTCCAGGCCGGGTGGGTTCAGCCGGCGCATTCGCCAGGCCGCATGGCGCTTGTGCGCCGGCGGGCCGCGCAATGGAGCCGTCACGGCGCCCCTGTCGAGGTTCTGGATCGAGCCGCCATGTCCTCCCTGATCGGAAGCGATTTCTGGCATGGCGGCTGGATCAACCCGACCGGCGGCCATATCAATCCGCTGGGCTTCGCGCGTGGACTGGCTGGGGCGGCGGTGGCCGCGGGCGCGCATCTCCATGGCCGCTCGCCCGTCGTCTCGATTCGCCGGGACAGCCATGGATGGCGCGCGGCGACGCCGCAGGGCGCCGTCACGGCGGACCGTATCATCCTTGCCACCGGCACCTATTCCGACGACATCTGGCCCGGCCTCAGGCGCAGCGTGGTACCGATCCGGTCCTACCAGATCGCCACCGAGCCACTTTCGTCCAACCTGCGGCGTTCGATCCTGCCGGGCAACCAGGCCATGTCCGACACAAGGGGCGATCTGCATTTCATGCGTTACGACCGGGATGGAAGACTGGTCACGGGCGGCGCGCTGCTGGTCCAGTTCGCCGATGAACGCCGGCTCACTGCATTGCTGGCCAAGCGGCTCGCCCGCATCTTCCCGCAACTCGGACAGCCGCGCTTCCAGCATGTCTGGCACGGCATGATCGGCCTCACCGAGGACGGCCTGCCTCATCTGCACGAACTGGCGCCCGGCGTGATGGCCTGGATCGGCTGCAACGGCCGCGGCGTGGCGCTCGCCACCGCGCTCGGTCGCGCCCTTGCCCTGCATGCGCTGAGCGAGGGGCGTATCGCCCCGCCAATGCCCGTCACGGCACTGCAAACTGTTCCGCTGCACGGGGTGGTCCGCCACCTGGCGCGCGGCATGCTGATGCTCTATCGCTGGCGCGACCGGCGGGAGTTCAGTGGCTAGACTTTGCTCGCCTTCACCACCGCGCCCTCACCCCGACCACTTGATCCGCTTCGCGGCTCAGGCCCACGAACGTGGGAGCGGGAGACATCAAGGCGCTCTCCCGCTTGCTGGAGAGGGTTGGGTGAGGGCTTGCCGGCAACGGCATCCGCAATTGCCAGCGCCTCCCGCCGAAGCGTGCCCGGCCCGGTTCCGAAATGGCGCTTGAAGCTGCGGGTGAAGGCCGGCAGGGACTCATAGCCGACGCGGTGCGCGATCTCGGCCACGCCCAATCTCGTCTCGAGCAGGAGCCCTCGGGCCTGTTCGAGGCGCCAGCGCGCCAGATACTGCAGCGGTGCATGGCCCGCAAGCTGGCGGAACAGCTCCGCGAAGCGGCTGCGCGACAGACCCGCCTCGCCGGCCAGCAGCTCCAAGGTCCAGTCCCGGTCCGGCGTTTCGTGCATGGCCCGCAGCGCCCGGCCGATATTTGGATGGGCCATGGCGCCAAGGAACCCAACCTCGTTCCCGCCCCTAGCCAGCACGGCCCGAAACGCCTCGGCCAGGAGAATCTCGAAAAGCCGGTCGGCGATGGCGCGAAAACCTGCCCGTGCCGATCTTGCATCCTGGGCCAGCCGCTCGAACGCCTGCGCGATCCACGGCCCGAGATCGCGATCGGAGAGAATCAGCAGCGGCGGGAGCGTCTGAAACAACGGATGGCCGCCGCCGCGCTCGACCATGCAGGCGCCGCACAGGAGGTCGGCGCCGCCACCCCCTGGCGCGCCCAACCGGACATCGCCCGAGCCCGAGAAGCCGGCATCGCGCAAGGCCGCGTCCAGTTCGAGCGCCGGCCGGTCGCACGCATCCGCCAGGACCTGCGCGGCACCATGGGGAACGATCGCCAGGTCCCCCTCGGCAAGTCTGGTCCAGGCAGGTTCGGAGCCGACGCCAATCCAGCAGGTACCGCGCCGAAGGACGTGAAAGCGGAACGCCCCGGGCTCCTCCGGGACGCGCACCGCCCAATCGCCCGTCGCGCAGACTGGAAAATAGAAGCGCCCGCGCAACCGGGCCGCTCCGAGGATATCGCTCAGAAGATCCATGGGCGCATCCTACCATGGTGCGCGCAAATCGGACGGACAGCGAAGATTTGCCGATGCCCGGTCAAAGACAAGGGGCCGCGAACGCGATACCTGATGCGCCAGGCGGAACGGGAGGCATCGGATGAGCCGTATCGCGAGTGCCGGCGAAAGACGCCTGCGCCAGTATGAATGGCAGGACCCGCAGCAGGTAAGCGATGGCATTCGTGAGTTGCCGGGAATCGATTATCTGCGGCGGTTCATTGCAGAAGGGCGCATGGCGCCGATCCAGGACACCCTCGGTTTCACCCTGGACGAGGTCTCGGAGGGCAGCTCGCTATGGAGCCTGACGCCACGCGAATGGCACTATAATCCGGCCGGCGCCGTGCAGGGTGGTGTCTATGCCGCCCTGCTCGATGCGGCGATGGCCGTGGCGATCTGGAGCACCCTGCCGGCCGGCGTCGGCTGGACCACGGTGGAACTCAAGATCAACATTCTCCGCCCGATGACGATCGACCGCGGCCCCGTCCGGTGTCGATCCAATCTCATCCATTGCGGCCGGCGCATCGGTACCGCCGAGGGCCGCATCAGCGACGCTGAAGGGCGGCTCCTCGCCCATGGCACGACGACTTGTCTGATCGTTCGTCCGGACTGATGATCCGGCGGCGCCACCGCCTCCCCGACCATGCCAGTGTCGGCAAAGTGAAAGTTACAAGGGTCGCGTCCCGAGCGGTCAGGTGGTGGCGGCGGCGGTTGCGGCGCGGCGCTTTGTCCAGGCGCCGAAGAATCCCGTGATGCCGCGTGGCATGAAGATGATGAAGAGAATGAGCAGGATGCCATAGATCGTGTTGGCGGCGCCAATCAGGGTCGTGCCGAAACCGATCCGCAGACCCTCGGTCAGCGCAATGGTCAGCAGTGCCCCCACCGTCGGTCCCAGCAGCGAATACATGCCGCCGGCGATCGCCGCGAAGACGATCTGCAGCGAAACGCCGATACCCGAGAGCGTCTCGGGGTTGAGATACATCTGATATTGACCGAACAGGGCGCCGCCGAAGGCCGTCATCGCCGCGCTGATCACGGTGACCCGCAGTTTCTCCCGGGTCACGTTGATGCCGACCGCGGCGGCGGCGGTCTCGTCTTCGGATACCGCTTCCATCGCGGCGCGCCCCATGCCGCGGTCGACCTTGACCCAGACCCACAGGCCAAAGGCCCAGACCGCCAGGGCGACGAAATACCAGTGCATCTTCGAGGTGAACTGGAGCGCGAGCCAGGAACTCTGGCCGACCGAATTCGGCGTCATCCCCAGCGAACCGCCGGTGATGTCGCGTGCCGCGACGATGGAGAGCAGCACCACCTGGCTCAATGCCAGTGTCACAAGAGCGAAGTAATGTCCGACCACCTTGAGCCGGAAGCACGGATAGCCGATGACGAGCGCCAGCAGCACGGCGAAGGCGACGCCGATGGGAATGCCGATCCAGGGCACGAGGCCGAAATTGTTCCAGAGCAGGGCCGTCGTGTAGGCCCCCACCCCGAGAAATGCGCCATGCCCGAGGGAGACCTGACCGAAGCGGCCCATCACCGACCAGCCGGTATAGACGAAGCCCCAGATCAGGATCTGGATCGCCATGTGCAGCAGGTAGTCCTGCAGCCCGAGGGGAAGAAGCAGCAGAACGGCGAACAGCAGCGCGAGCGGCCAGCGGATGGTCATCATTTCGCCAGTATCCCCTGCGGCCGGATGAACATGAGCACGATGAAGAAGAGGAAGGCGAAGACGTAGGAAAGCTCGATCGAGAAATAATAGCCGCCGACCGAAATGATCTGGCTCATCAGGAACGCGGCGACGAACCCGCCGATCATGTTGCCCAGCCCGCCCAGGACGCAGATCATGAAGGTGATCGGCCCGAAAGAGAGGCCGATGAAGGGATGCACGTCGTACTGCAGCACCAGGAGGCAGGCGGCGAGACCGGCAAGGCTGCCGCCGACCGCCGAAGTGATCACGTAGACCTTCCGCTCGTCGACCCCCATAAGGCCCATGATCTCGCGATCCTGTGAGATGGCGCGGATCGCGGTGCCGATATGGGTCCGCGACAGGAAGAAATACAGGATCACCGCGCCGGCCAGCGCCACGCAGAAGGCAATCAGCCGCGAAAAGCTGATGAAGATGTCGCCGATCTCGATGATCGGCATGCGCAGGCCGATATTGCGGAAATCCGTTCCGAACAGCAGCGTGGCGAAGCTTTGCAGGAAGAACAGCAGGCCGCCGGTGGCAAGGAGCTGATTGATCGGCGCCGATCCCAGGATTGGCTGGATGATCAGCAGATGGACCAGGATGCCGAGCAGGCCCACTCCGATCACGGCCACGAGGCAGGCCAGCGGCAGCGGCCAGCCGTAGTAGGCATGAAGCCAGTAGATCACGTACATGCCGACCATCACCATCTCGGCATAGGCGATCCATACCACGTCGACGACGCCGAAAATGAGGTTCAGTCCGAGCGCCAGCAGCGCCAGCACGCCGCCCAGCAGGATGCCGTTGATGATCGCCTCGACCAGGTAGATGTCCATTGGCCCCCCGCCTCAGATGCCCATGTAAGCCTGGCGCACGAAGTCGTTGTTCTTCAGTTCCTCGGCGCTACCGGAAAGCCGGATTCGCCCAACCTCGAGAAGATATGCGCGGTCCACAACTTCCAGCACCTGCTGCACGTTCTGCTCGACGATCAGCACGGTGAAGCCTTCCTCGCGGATGCGGCGCACCAGCCCGAACACCTGCTGCACCACCAGCGGCGCCAGCCCGGCGGAGGGCTCGTCCATGAGCAGGATCTTCGGCTTTGACATCAGCGCACGGCCGATGGCGCACATCTGCTGCTCGCCGCCGGAAAGCGTGCCGGCGATCTGGTCCCGGCGCTCCTTCAGCCGCGGAAAAAGCTCGTAGACCCATTCGAGCCGTTCGCGGACATGCTGGCGTGCGCTCGGAATATAGGCGCCCATCCGCAAATTCTCCTCGACCGTGAGACCGGGGAAAAGCCTGCGGTTCTCCGGCACGTGCGCGATGCCCTCGCCGATGACGCGGTGCGCCGGCATGCCGGCCAGCGCCCGCCCCTCGAGATCGATGCGCCCCGCACGCACCGGAAGCATGCCCGAGATGACACGCATCAGCGTCGTCTTGCCGGCGCCATTCGGGCCGATGACGCCCACCGCCTCCCCGGCGCCCACATCCAGCGAGACATCGAACAGCGCCTGAAAGGAACCGTATCCCGCTGAGACCCCGGCGAGTTGCAGCATGCCGCGCGCCTTCAGTGCTGTGTCCCGAGATAGACTTCCGCGACGCGGCGGTCACGGGCCGCGTCCGCCGGAAGTCCCTCGAAGATCTTTTCGCCATGATCGAGCACGATGACCCGGTCCACGACGCGCATCAGCACGCCCATGATGTGCTCCACCCAGACGATGGTGATGCCTTTCTCGGTGCGAATGCGCTCGAGCATCTCCGCCGCCTGGTCCATCTCCGCGACATCGAGGCCGCCGAGGCTTTCGTCAGCAAGCAGGAGGCGTGGCTGGGTCGAGAGCGCCCGGGCGAGTTCCAGCTTCTTCAGGCCGGCAGCGCCGAGACCCTCGGTCGTCGTCGCCGCGTCGCTCGGCAGCCCGACCGTCTCCAGCGCCTCGACGGCAAGCGCCTCGGCCTCGTCGCGGCCGACCCTGCCGTGCCGGCCGTAATAGGCGGCGAGCGTGACATTCTCGCGGATGCCGAGCTTGCGGAACGGGCGCGGTATCTGGAACGTGCGCGCGAGACCCATGTGGCAGACCTGATGCGCGGCCAAGCCGCCGATCTCCTCGCCCTCGAAGCGGATCGAACCGGCGGTGGGCTTCAGGGTGCCCGCTATCAGGTTGAAGGTCGTGCTTTTCCCCGAGCCGTTCGGTCCGATCAGGCCGAGCAACTCCCCTTCCGAGACTTCGAAGGAAACGTCGCTGACGGCGACGAATCCTCCGAAGCTCTTGGTCAGGCCCCTGACCGACAGCACGTGATCAGCGGAGCGCGTAGGGTGAGCTCGCCGGAAGTGGAAGAATTGGATCGATCGTCTTGATCGCAGCGGGCCAGGCGATGAAAGTCTTGCCGCCGATATATTGCATGACCACCGGACTGGAGCGTTCATTCTGTCCCGCCATCTGGTGACCGGGCGGATGGAACTTCACGCCATAGCCCTGGATCGTGCCGCCGACCGGAATGTCGATTTCGAGCGCGGCCTTGCGAATCGCCTCCGCGTCCCAGCCGCCATGCTTCTGGATGGCGAGTGGCAGCACCTTGTCCAGCAGGATCCAGGTGTTGTTGAAACCCATGGAGGTGTGCGGCGGCACTTCCTGCGCCCCGGTCTTGGCCTTGTAGCGCTCGACCATCACCTTGGTCAGATCGCCGAGGCCCGGCGCCAGCGTCTTCGGATCGAGAAGCTGGGCGGCGACCGGATCGACATTGAAGAAATGGTCGACGTCCTTGCCGAAGGCCTCGACGAGCTTGTCGATCTGGCCATAGCCCGCGCCATGCCCGATCAGCGCCTTGAACCGCAGGCCGCTTTCGCGCGACTGGCGCAGGAACAACGTGATGTCCGGGTTGTAGCCGGTATGAAGGATCACGTCCGGCCGTGCCCGCTTGAGCTTGGTCACCAGCGAGGAGAGGTCCGGCGAATTGGCGGAATAGCCTTCCTTGAGCACAATATTGAGGCCGCGCGCCTTGGCGCCGGTCTCGTTCGAGGCGGCGACGCCGGTCCCGTAGGGGCCGTCCTCGTAGATGATGGCGACCTTCACGTCCTTCGGATCCATCCCGAGCTTCGTCTTGGCGTTCTCCTGGATGAACTGGGTCGAGGCATCGCCGAACTGGTCGGAATGGACCTGGGCGCGGAAGGTATATTGCAGGTTCTTGTCCTTCACCACCGCCGAGGCGATGGCGATGGTAATCCAGAAGACGCGCTTCTGCGCATCGATCTTGGCGGCGATCGGCACGGCATGGGCCGAGGAGAAGACACCAAGCAGGATATCGACCTTCTCCTGATTTATCAGCCGCTCCGCCTCGTTGATGGCGACATCCGCCTTCGACTGGGCATCGGCGGCCACCACCTCGATCTTGTGCTTGCCGAGGATGCCGCCCTTCTCGTTCACCAGGTCGATGGCGATCTGGGTGCCGATCGAGCCGGGCACCGAACCGGCGGCAGCCAGCGGGCCGGACAGGTCATAGAGCACGCCGATGCGGATCGGCTTGTCCTGCGCCATGACGGCGAACGGCAATGCGGCAACGGAAGCGGCAAGCAGACCTCCCGCCGCGACTTTCATGAATCCGCGCTTGGTTGGATGCACGTTCCCCTCCCTGTCTGGTTCACGTTTTCGTGATTTGCTTGTGAGCGTAGGTTAGGGATTCACGCCCTGTCAAGGCGCGCCGCGATTCACTCGGCCGGAGCCGGCACCGCGTCCGGCACTGCTTGCGGCGCATCCGCTCGTATCGGGACGCAAAACCAGGCGGCATAGAGCGCCGGCAGGAAGAAGAGCGTCAGCAGGGTCGCCACGGCGAGGCCGCCCATGATCGCGATCGCCATCGGCCCCCAGAAGACGCTGCGCGAAAGCGGGATCATGGCGAGGATCGCGGTCAGCGCCGTGAGCACGATCGGCCGCGCCCGTCTCGTCGTGGCGCCGACGATGGCCTCCGCCATCGTCAACCCGCGCGCCAGATCCTGGTCGATCTGGTCCACCAGGATGACCGAGTTGCGCATGATCATTCCGGCGAGCGAGATCACGCCCAGCATGGCGACGAAGCCGAAAGGCTGGCCTGAGACGAGCAGCGCGCCGGTCACGCCGATCAGGCCGAGTGGCGCCGTCAGCAGGACGAGGAGCAGCTTCTGGAAGCTCTGAAGCTGTATCATGAGCAGCGTCACCATGATCAGCGCCATCAGCGGCATCAGCTTGAAGATGGATTGCTGGCTGCGCGCGCTCTCCTCGACCGCGCCACCCACCTCGATGCGATAGCCGATCGGCAGGCTGGCGCGCAGGGTCGCGAGCCGCGGCTCGATCTCGGCGGTCACCGAGGGCGCCTGCACGCCGGGCGCCACATCGGCGCGCACGGCGATCATCGTGTCGCGGTTGCGTCGCCAGAGAATCGGCTCCTCCAGCCCATAGCTGATCCGCGCGATCTGGCCGAGCGGCACCGAGGTTCCGTTCGCGGTGCCGACATTGACGCCCTCGAGTTCGTCCAGGCCGACCCGTTCTGCCGGAACGGCGCGGGCCACGATGTCGATCAACTCAGTCCCTTCGCGGAACTGCGCGACGCGCAGGCCGGACATGAGGGTGTTCAGCGTCCCGGACAGCGCCTGCGGATCGATGCCGAGCTGGCGCGCGCGCTCCCGGTCCAGCTCGATGCGGACCGCCTTGCTCAGCTCGTTCCATTCCAGATTGACGTCCCGCGCATGCGGGCTGGCGCGCATGATATCGCGGACCTGGCCGGCGATTTCGCGGATCTTCGCCGGATCCGGACCAATGACGCGGAACTGCACCGGATAGCCGACCGGCGGGCCATTCTCGAGCCGCGTCACGCGCCCGCGCAGTTCCTCGAAGCCGCTCTCGAACAGGCCGTTGAGCCGGGCGAGCAGCCGCTCGCGCGCTTCGAGGCCGCTGGTCATGATGACGAACTGCGCGTAGTTGGCGTTGCGCAGCTCCGGATTGAGCGCAAGGTAAAATCTCGGCGTGCCGCCACCGACATACGCCACCCAGTTCACCACGTCCGGATCGCCGGTCAGTTCCTTCTCGAGCCTGGCCGTCGCCTTCTCCGTCGCGGCGAAGGAGGCACCATTGGGCAGGCGCAGGTCGACCAGAAGTTCGAGGCGCGCAGAAGCGGGAAAGAACTGCTGCTGCACGAAGCGGAAGGAGAAGGCCGACAGGGCGAAGGCGAGCAGGGTGAGCAGGATCACCGTCTTGCGCCAGGTGACGCACCAGACGACCGCCCGGCGCACCAGCCGGTAGAGGGGCCGATCGTAGAGATCACCCTCGCCATGCTTGCCCGCCTTCGGATCGGGCAACAGGCGGTAGCCGAGATAGGGCGTGAACAGCACGGCGACGAGCCAGGACACGATCAGCGAGATGCCCACCACCCAGAAAATGGCGTTGGTATATTCGCCCGCCGCCGAGCGGGCGAAGCCGACGGGGAGGAAACCGGCCGCCGTGATCAGCGTGCCGGTCAGCATCGGAAAGGCGGTCGATGTATAGGCGAAGGTGGCGGCGCGGATCCGGTCGTAGCCCTGCTCCATCTTCACCATCATCATCTCGACGGCGATGATGGCATCGTCCACGAGGAGTCCGAGGGCGATGATCAGCGCGCCGAGCGAAATGCGGTGCAGGTCGATGCCGAGGACCTCCATCAGCACGAACGTGATGGCGAGGACGAGCGGCACGCTGAGCGCCACGACGACGCCGGTCCTCAAGCCCAGGCTGATGAAGCTCACCGCCAGCACGATCGCCAGGGCCTCCAACAGGACTTTCAGGAACTCGCCGATCGAATCACGCACCACGCGCGGCTGGTCGGCCACCTTGTCCACCTCGACGCCGACCGGAAGTTCGGCCCTGAGGCGCTCGATTTCCGCATTGAGACGGGTGCCCAGCTCAAGGATGTCGCCGCCCTTCGCCATCGAGACCGCGAGGCCGACCACCGGTCGGCCGTTCCAGCGCATGGCGAAGGATGGCGGATCCTGATAGCCGCGCCGGATCTCGGCAATATCGCCGATGCGCAGCGTTCTGCCGGCAGCGAGCACGGGAACTTCGCCGATCTCCTCGACTGAGTCCGCGTTGCCGGCGATGCGCAGCCGGACCCGGTCGGTCGGCGTCTCGATCATGCCGGCGGCGCTGACGCCGGTATAGCGCTGCAGGCTGTCAAAAATCTGCTGCGCCGTGATGCCGAGGCTGGCCAGCCGGCGATGGGAGAACTCGACGAAGATACGTTCCTCCTGCAGGCCGACCGTCTCGACCTTGCTCACGTCCGGCAGCCGCAGAAGCCGCTGGCGCGCCTCCTCGACGATGTGGCGCAGCTCCGCCTGGGAGAAATCCTCGCCGCTGAAGGCGTAGATCGTGCCGAACGTGTCGCCGAACTCGTCGTTGAAGAACGGGCCCTGCACGCCCTGCGGCAGGTTCGCGCGGATATCGCCGAGCTTCTTGCGCACCTGGTACCAGGCGTCGGGAACGGCGGATTTCGGCATGTCCGGACGCAGGTTGACCTTGAGCAGGCTCTCGCCTGGCCGGGAGTAGCTCGTGACATGATCGAACCACGGCACTTCCTGAAGCTTCTTCTCCAGCCGGTCGGCCACCTGCAGTTCCATCTCGCGCGCGCTCGCGCCCGGCCAGTAGGCGCTCACCACCATCGTCTTGATGGTGAATTCCGGATCCTCGGCGCGGCCGAGACTGAAATAGGAGGACAACCCGGCCGCCAGCGAGGCGAGGACCAGGAACAGCACCAGCGTCTGGTGGCGCAGTCCCCAGGCGGACAGGTTGAAGCCGCTCATCTTGGCGCCGGGGTCATCAGGCGGACCTGCTGGCCGCGGTCGAGCTTCTGCACGCCGGCGGTGACGACAAGCGCGCCTGCCTCGACCCCGCCGGCGACCAGCGCCGCGTCCTGCCGGTAGCCGGCCAGTTCGATCGCGCGCAGTTCAAGCGCGCCGGTCGCAGGATCGACCACCCAGACTGCCGGCCGGGACCCGTCCTGGAAGATCGCCGTGAGCGGCAGCACCGCCACCTCGCGCTCGCGCGGCCGGGCCAGCATCAGCGTGGCGCTCATGCCGATGCGCAGTTCCGGCGGGGCGTCGGGAATGGAATAGCGCAGGGAATAGGTGCGCGTCATCGCATCGGCCACCGGGCTGACCTCGCGCAGCACCGCCGTGTGGGTTCTTTCCGGATCGGAGAAGAGCGTGAAGCGCGCATCGCTCGCCTCCCGCAATTCTGCGAGACGGCCCTCGGGCAGACTGACCGCGACTTCGAGTTCGTCTGTCCGCGCCACCACCAGCACCGTCTGGCCCTGCGCCACGACCTGCCCCACCTCCGCCCGGATCGCCGTGACTACCCCGTCCGTATCGGCGTACAAGGTTGTATAGACAAGCTGGTTCTCGGCCATGCGAAGCTGGCCCTGCATCTGGTCGAGCCGGGCCCGGGCCATGTCGTAGGCCGCCCGGCGCTGGTCGAAGACGGCACGATTGAATGCCGGGCTGTCCTGCAACTGCCGGTAGCGCTCGAAATCCTGGCGGGCGCGGACCAGATCGGCGCGGGCCGAGAGGACCTGCGCCTCGATGGTGCGAATCTGAAGGTCTTGGTCCTGGGGATCGAGCCGGGCCAGCGGCTGCCCCGCCTTCACAGCCATGCCCACATCCACCAGGCGCGCAACCATCTTGCCGGAGGTGCGGAAGCCCAGGCTGCTCTGGTAGCGCGGCTCGATGGTGCCGGCGAAGGTCAGGCGCTCGGCGAGCGGCTCGTAGACCACCGCCTGCGCCCGGACCGGCCGTGGCGGCGGGCTTTCCGCGGATTTCGGCTCGCCGCAACCGGCAAGTGCCAGAACCACCAGAAAACCTCCGGCGAGGGCGAAGGCGGACAGTACGTCGTCCCAGGCAATGCGGAACATGTGGTTACCCCCAAGGAAGGATGCCTGTTGCCAGACCGGGCCGGCCGCTCCACCATCGGGACAACGCCCGGCCCTTGCGATGAACGTAATGTAGATTACATTACAGTCAAGAGGCGGCGATGGAGGAATCTGACTTGAGTGTTATCGAGACCAGCCAGACCAATGCCCTAAGCAAGCGCGAGGCTCGCCGTCAGGCGATTCTCGTCGCGGCGGCCAAGCTGTTCCTGGAAAAGGGATACGGCGCGACCAGCCTGTCGGATGTGGTCGCCTGCTCCGGCGGATCGCTGTCCACCCTTTACGACATGTTCGGCAGCAAGGCCGGCCTGTTCAAGGAACTCGTTACCGGCCGCTGCCGCGAGATCACCGGGGCCCTCGCCGAGGCCGAGGCCGATGGCAAGGATGTGCGGCGCGCCCTGATGGAGCAGGCGCACCGGCTGTTCGATCTCGTACTCAGTCCCGATGCCGTCGCCGTGATCCGCCTGATCATCGCCGAAGGGCAGCAATTCCCCGAACTGGCCGAGCTGTTCTACGCGTCGGGCCCGGATTCGGGCCGGGCGCGGGTCGCCGAATACCTGTCCTCACGGGCGCGCCGCGGCGAACTCGCGATCGACGATCCGGACGGCGCGGCGCGCTGCTTTTGCTCCCTCGTACTGGGCGATTTCCAGATGCGCGCCGCCTGCGGCCTCGCCGTGCGGCTCGACGAGCAGGAGAAAGCCCGGCATATCGCCGCGGCGGTCGAAACCTTCCTGAAGGCGCACGCGCCGGAGCGGTCCGCCTAAGCCGGCCCGCCCGAAGGCCGGAAACGCAGATACTCGTCCCAGCGCCGTTCGAGCCGGCGCAGCGCCGCCTGCACCCGCTCCATCTCCGCCGAATCGACCGCCGGCGCGCCGCCCGCGGGCTCGAAGCCCAGGATCTGCCGATGCAGTGCCGCGCGGCTCGCCAACCCCTTCTCCGTCAGCTTGAGGCGCACCGCCCGCCGGTCGCGATGCAGCCGCGACTGCGCCACGTAGCCGCCCGATACCAGTTTCTTCACGTTGTAGAGCAGGTGCGAGGGCTGGTAGTAGCCCCGATGAACCAGTTCCTGAACCCCGATCTCGGACGAATCCAGATCGAGCAGCAGCATGGCCTGGACCGGCGAGATGTCGAGCATGCCGACCTCGGTCAGCGCCACCTGAAGCATGTCGAGATAGCGCCTGTGCAGCCGTTCGAGCAGGCGCGGCAATTCCAGCGCCGCCTCGGCCTGCTGGGTATCCGCCTCGCCGCCGATGCCGGAAGCCGCCTCGCCGATGCCGCCCTTGTCCCTGGCCAATGATGCCACCGTATGGTCAGTCGAAACCTCTGAACGACGCATCCTAACCCCTTCCCCCGATACAGTGAACCCAGTGTCGGGCAGGAACCGTTCACGTAAATTTAACGGGCCGAGGCGCAATCTGACCGCACGATGCTTGCCAGATCGAAAACATCCGTGTTTGCCCTCGGCGTCGGACTGCTGTTGAGCGCCTGCGCCACCGATCCGACCCTAGACGCCGCGCGCGGACTGGCCCAGCCCCTGGAGGGGCCGCAAGCCTATGCAAGCATCGTCCGGGTGGCCGATGCCACTGCCCAGGCGGGCGACTGCGCCACCGCCGTCGGTCTCTATCGCCGCGCCACGGAAACATGGCCGGCCGATGCTGACGTGCGCGCGAAGCTCGGCACCTGCCTCGCCAATCTCGGGGCCTACAACGAGGCCATCGCCGCCTTCCAGACCGCGATCAGCCTGAACCCGAACCATCTCGAGGCCCGGCGCGGCCTCGGCAACGTCTATGTCGCGCTGGACCGGCCGGAGCTTGCCTTGCCACAACTCGAAGGCGCCCTTCTGCTCGACCCGAACGACCCGCGCACCTATAACAGCTATGGTGTCGTCCTCGATATGCAGGGCGACCACCGCGGCGCGCAGTCCAAGTACCGCACGGGCCTGGCGCTGGACCGCGGCAACATCTCGCTCATCAACAATCTCGGTCTGTCGCTGGCGCTGAGCGGCGACTTCGAGGAAGCCATCATGCTCCTCAAGCCGGTTGCCGCCCATCCGGATGCAGGCGCCAAGACACGTCAGAACCTCGCCCTGATCTATGGCCTCGCCGGCGATCCGGAACAGGCCGCGCGAATGGCCCGCATCGATCTCGATGAAGTCAGCGTGCGACGCAATCTGGCCTACTACAGCACGCTCCGCGCCCTGAAGGACCGGGCGCGCACATCGGCCATCGGCGCGACCGGCAGCCGCGAGGCGCAGCCCGCCCTGGCACCGGCGCGCTGAGCTGACAGCGGCGCGCCGAGAGCGGCGCGCAGCGCAATATCCCACCCAATCCCGATTTCCCTTGAGATTGTCCCGGCCGCGTTCCGCCTGGTGCCGAACCCGTCGCGAGCGCTCAGAGGCCCTTCATCGCATCGATGGTGCGCAGCACCGCCGGCCCGATGAGGACGATGAAGAGCGCGGGCATGATGAAGATGATCATCGGGACGGTCATGATGGCGGGCAGCCGCGCCGCCTTCTCTTCCGCCTTCATCATGCGCTGGTCACGGAACTCCGAGGAAAGGACGCGCAGCGAATGGGCAAGCGGCGTGCCATACTTCTCCGTCTGCTGCAGCGTGTTGACGAGGCCGCGCACGGCCGGCATGTCGGTGCGCATGTTCAGGTTATCGAGCGCCCGCCTGCGGTCAGGAAGAAAGCCGAGCTCGACTGAGGTGAGGCCGAGTTCGTCCGACAGGTCGGGACAGGATCGGCCGATCTCGCGCGAAACCCGCGCCAGCATCGCATCCAGGCTCAGGCCCGCCTCGGCGCAGATCACCATGAGGTCGATTGCGTCCGGGAGACCCTTCTGCATGGCTTCCTTCCGGCGCGTGGCGAGGTTCTTGAGATAGATGTTGGGCGCGGCGGCGCCGATCAGCACCAGCACCATGGTAATCGGCATCTTGGCCGGCTCCGGGACCTTGAACAGCCCGAGCCAGTAGATGGCCAGCACGCCCACACCACCGAACACGAAGGGCAGGAAGATGCGGCAGAACAGATAGACCGCCACCGCGTCGCGGCCGCGAATGCCCGCTTGCGCCAGCCTGACCGCCGCCTTCTCCGCCTCGCGCCCCCGCAGCAGGTTGGCGCGGTCGACAACAGCGCGCATGAAGCCGACCTGCGTGGTCATCAGCGGGCTGCGCGCGGAGTTGGGTCGCAGATAATCGGCGCGTAGCGCTTCCCGCCGCGCTGCCATCATCTTTAGCCGGTCGGCCATCGTGTCGCGGGCAATCAGCGTATACCAGACGAAGAGCAGCGCCGAACTCGCAGCCAGGCCCGCCATGAGCGTAATCAGGTCCTCGATGCCGATAGACAGTCCGGCCGGCAGGTAGTCGAGCGGGTTCATATCTCGAACCTCACCATCTTGAACATGACGACGACGCCGATCAGCATGCTGAACAGGCCGATGCCGACCAGGATCATGCCGCGCGGATCGGTGAAGAGCTGCGTCACATAGCCGGCATTGACCAGCATCAGAAGCATGAACATGACGAAGGGCAGCGACCCGATGATGTAGGCGGAGGCCCGGGCTTCGGAGGAGAGAGCGCGCACCTTGAGCCGCATCTGGCGCCGCCGGCGCAGGATGTCGGAGAGATTCTGCAAAGCCTCGGCGAGATTGCCGCCGGTCTCGCGCTGCACCGAAAGGCTGATGACGAAGAACTTGAAATCCGGACTGTCGATGCGGCGCGCGGTCGCCCACAGCATCTCCTC
>JAHCJQ010000139.1 GCA_026126215.1 Alphaproteobacteria bacterium | reverse complement strand
CACCCCGCTGGGCGGTCGCGCCGTTGGTGCTATACTGCCGGGCGCTGCTGCCAAGAGGACCTGCCATGAACGCGAACGATGGGAAATCCGAGTTGCCGCTCGACCGCTGGATCGCGGTGCTGAAATATCGTGGCATGGATACCGAGGCGCTGATCATGGCGCAGCGCCGCAATCTCCAGACCTTGTCCGAGGCGACGGATCTGGTGGCGCGCGGCATCAAGGAACTCGCCGCCGCGCAGGCCAATCTCATGCGCGAGCAGATCGACCGCGCCTCCGAGGCGCTGCCCGGGATGACGCGCCAGCGCACGCTGGATGAGATGGCGCGCGAGCAGATCGACTTCTCGCGCGGCACCATGAACGCGGCGATCGCCGGGTTTCAGGAACTCTCCGAAATGCTCTGGCAGTGCAATCGCCAGGCGGTGGAGGTGCTGAACCGCTCGCTGCTCGAAGGGTTCGAGAGCGTGATGAAGTCGGCCGGCTTCCCGGGCGCGAACGGCAGCGCGCCCCCGGCCAGCGCCGACGAAGCGAAAGAGGAAGCCGGACAGGCAAAGACGCGTCGCAAGAGCAGCCGCAAATCCTGACCGGCCGGCACCTTCCGCTTACGCGGCCTCCGCGCCCTCCATCTCGGCGAAACGGCGCCTGTGGTGTTCGGCATTGCCGAACAGCACGTCGATCATCATCAGCCGCTTCTTGTAATGGCCGACGGTCAGTTCGTCCGTCATGCCCATGCCGCCGTGCAATTGCACCGCCTGCTGGCCGACGAAGCGGGCGGACTGACCGATCTGCACCTTGGCCGCCGCGGCGGCGCGGGCGCGCTCGCCGGCCGGCCCGTCCAGCTTCATGTTGACCATCAGCGCCAGCGAGCGGGCCTGCTCCAAAGCGATATGCATGTCCACCATGCGGTGCTGGAGCACCTGGAACGAGCCGATCGGCACGCCGAACTGCTTGCGGGTCTTGAGGTAGTCGTTGGTGGCATCGTGCAGGCACTGCATCGCGCCGACCGCTTCCGCGGCGACCGCGGCGATCCCGTGATCGATGGCCTCCGACAGCAGTCCATGGCCCCGGTCCCTGCCGCCGATCAGCGAAGCGGCGTCAACGCGCACATTGTCGAAGGCGAGATCGGCGGCGCGGCGGCGATCGAGCGTGCGGTAGGCGCGCAGGTGCAGCCCGCGCGCCGCGCGATCGACGAGAAAGAGCGAGATGCCCTGCGCCTCGCGCGCCCCACCTCCGGTGCGGGCCGAGACGATGATCTTGTCGGCCTGCGGCGCATCGAGCACCACGCATTTTTGTCCCGCGAGGACATAGCCCGACCCCTCCGCCCGCGCGCTCAGCGCGACATCGGCGAAGTTGTAGCGGCCCTGATGTTCGGCGATGGCCAGCGCCAGCTTGAGTCTGCCCTCGCCGATTTTCGGCAGCAGCTCCGCCTGCAGCGCCTCCGGCGCGCCCCTGGCAAGCAAGGTGGCGCCGAGGATCACCGTCGAGAGATAGGGCTCGAGCACGAGGCCGCGGCCGAAGCCTTCCATGATGATCATGGTCTCGACCGCGCCGCCGCCCAGTCCGCCATGCGCCTCCGGCAGCGACACGGCGAGCCAGCCGAGTTCGGCCATCTGCCGCCAGTTCTCCTCGGACATGCCGCTCTCGGAGGCGGCGATCTTCTTCCACTGATCGAACTGGTAGCGCTCGCGCACGAACCGCTCGACGCCGTCCTTGAGCTGACGCTGCTCGTCGGAATAATCGAAGTCCATCTTTCGCTTACCTTCTAGAGGCCAAGGACCATCTTGGCGATGATGTTGCGCTGGATCTCGTTGGAGCCGCCATAGATCGTGTAGGCGCGGCCATAGAGATAGGTGCCGACCAGACCCTCGCCATGCTCGGGCCCGACCGGTGGTTCGTTCATCCCCTCGCGCGGCAGCTCGTAGGGCAGGGCATAGTGCCCGAGCGCCTCGACCGCCAGTTCGCTGATGCGCTGGCCGATCTCGGAGCCGCGGATCTTGAGGACCGAGGTCTCGGGCCCGAGCGGCCTGCCGCTCGCCGCGTCGGCGAGGAAGCGCAGGTTGGTGTATTCGAGCGCCATCAGCTCGATCTCCACCTGCGCCAGCCGTTCGCGGAAGGATGGCTCGTCGATGAGCGGACGGCCGTCCACATGCTCGGCCCGGGCGATCTCCTTGAGGCGCCGCAGCCGCCGCTTCGAGCCGCCGACCTGGGCGATGCCGGTGCGTTCGTTGCCGAGCAGGAACTTGGCGTAGGTCCAGCCCTTGCCCTCGCGGCCGATCAGGTTGCGGCGCGGCACGCGCACATTGTCGAGAAAGACCTCGTTGACGCTGTGGCCCTCGTCGATGGTGATGATCGGGCGCACCTCGATGCCGGGCGATTTCATGTCGATGAGCAGGAAGGAAATGCCCTCCTGCTGCTTGACTTCGAAGTCGGTGCGCACGAGGCAGAACATCCAGTCGGCGAACTGTGCCTGGGTGGTCCAGATCTTGTGACCGTTGACGATATAGTCTTCGCCGTCCACGACCGCCCTGGTGCGCAGCGAGGCGAGGTCGGAGCCCGATCCCGGCTCCGAATAGCCCTGGCACCACCAGTCCTCGGCCGAGACGATGCGCGGCAGGTAGTGGCCCTTCTGCGCCTCGCTGCCGAAGGTATAGATGACCGGGCCGACCATGGAGAGGCCGAAGGGCGATTGCGGCGGACAGTCGAGCGCCGCCGTCTCCTCCTCGAAGATATGGCGCTGCACCACGCTCCAGCCGGTGCCGCCATGCTCCACCGGCCAGCCGGGCGCGCCCCAGCCGCGACGGAACAGGATCTTCTGCCAGGCGTCGATCTCGGGGCGTTCCAGATGCACCTGGCGGCGCACCTTCGCGCGGATATCGGCCGGCAGATTGTCGTTGATGAAGTTCCGCACTTCGTCGCGAAAGGCGATTTCCGCCTCGCTGAACCTCAGATCCATTTCGCTCCCTTCCTCCCGGGGGTGGCGTTCCGCATGCGGGCCGCGACCCGGCGCCGAGACTATGGCCCGGGCAGGAGCATTTCAAGCGGCCGGCCGGAGTGCGCGGCGACCTCAATTCGCGCATTTGTGAATGGGTGGCATTTGAAATTCGTACACTTATGTACGACATTGAGGTCGTGGAATCTAACTAGTTGCTTAATATGCCCCGGCACTCGTCAAGAAGCTTCAGGCGCGGCTGGAGGATTGAAAGATGCGTTACGCGTATTCCGCAAAAGTCAGCCGTGACAGCAAGGGTCTAACCGTCACGTTCCGGGACGTGCCGGAAGCCATCACGCAAGTCGAACCCGGGCAGGACTTCGCCGTTATCGCGGCGTACGCTCTGGCGAGTGGCCTTTCCTTTTACGTTGATGACGGCCGCCCCCTGCCGCGACCCTCGCGCCTGCGTGCGGGCGAGCGGCTGGTGGCGCTGCCGCTCCTGGAAGCGGCCAAGCTGGCCCTGCATGAGGCGATAATCGAAGGCCGCGTCTCGAATGTCGCGCTGGCACGAAAGCTCGGCATCAGCGAAGGCGCGGTCCGCCGCCTCAAGGACGTGACGCACCGCTCCCATATCGGTCAGGTCGAGGCGGCCCTTGCCGCGCTGGGCAAGCGCCTGACGCTGGCGACACTGGAAGCGGCCTGACGATCCTGCGCGGACCGTCGGCACGGCGGCAAGTGCGGTCCGCCACAAAGTTGCATTTGCGCGCCCGCTTGCGCGCTTGACGGGCAGTCCCGACTCGCGCGAGCATCCGGGGGCATGGAGCAAACGCTTGGCGATTTCATTCGCTATCTGTGGATCACGCTCGCCGCCGTGGCCACCTGTATCGCACTGGCGGCCTTCCTGATGGCCCTATCTGCTGCCGCACCCGGCGACCGTGCTCAGGCAATTGGTGGCCTTCTTGGGGGCGCGATTGGCGCGGGCGGTGCGGCCGGCGCCGTCATCCTTCACTTCACCTATTCCCGCCGCCGCGAAGCCGAACGCGCCGCGCGTTTGCACATGCAGATATTCGAGGAAGCGATTATCGTTTTCGGCAGCATCCTGCGAGCGAGTACATACTTGGATGGACTCTGCGAGCAAATGAGAAAGATGCCGAACGCCCTGGGATTGTCGCTCGGTGTCATACTTCCCGAAGCGATGAGAATCGAGCGGCCAATCGTCTATCTGACCTACGCGAACACGCTCCACGTATCCGAGGTTGAGTTCGAATGGTGGTGGGGTCGCAGCCGTCTTGACGACCTCTACAGGCTCTGTGACGAGTTTCGGCAGGAGGTCGAACGCGTTAGTCCGGAATTCTCGATGGCGCGAGGTAAGCAGCTTGAGGATCTGCTGAGTCAGCTTCGGCGCAAGTTGATTCCGGCGACACATCTGATGCGAAACATTGCGGGCCATTTGGTCAAGCCGGCTTCCCAACTGCACGCGCGAATGGCTGAGGAACTGAACAAATATGACAGTCAGTTTCGCTGGTCCTTTGAACCAGGCGACGTGCACGTCACCATTTCCTTTCGCGTGGATTGACCAATGTTGGGCCGACAAATCAGTCGCGCGCCAGGACCCATTGTCCTTGCGATGTTCCATTGCTTTTCCGTAGCAAGAGCCGACGACGAACTGATCGCCCGCGCGGTCGTGGCACACGGCGAAAAGATTGCTGTGAGCGAAGCGCGCATCCGCTTCCCTAAGGTCCGAAGCGCCGGCAATTGCTGTAGACTTGCCGCGCCCGCGCGCGGGCGGTTCAGGGCTGGACCGATCGAGGCAACGGAATCCCGTTCGAGGAAGGAACAATCGCGATGACGGTGCTGCGCACCCAAGACGACCGGTTCGCCGGCCTGCCCGGCTATGATTTCGCGCCGCATTACGTGGAGGGCCTGCCCGGCTATGCCGGCCTGCGCATGCATTATCTGGACGAGGGGCCGCGCGATGCGCGCGAGGTCTTTCTCTGCCTGCACGGCCAGCCGACCTGGAGCTACCTTTACCGGAAAATGATCCCGGTCTTCAGTGCCGCCGGACTCCGCTCCGTGGCACCGGACCTGTTCGGCTTCGGCCGCTCCGACAAGCCGGCGGAGGATGCGACCTACACGTTCATGTTTCACCGCGAGAGCCTTGCCCGCTTCGTCGAGAAGCTCGATCTCGCGAACGTCACCCTGGTCTGCCAGGACTGGGGCGGACTGCTCGGCCTGACCCTGCCGCCCGAGATGCCGGCGCGCTTCCGCCGGCTGCTGGTGATGAACACCGGCTTCGGCACCGGCGACCGGCCGCTCGGGCCCGGCTTTCTCGCCTGGCGGGACTGGAACAACAAGAACCCCGACATGGACATCGCCAAGCTGATGGCCCGCGCCTGTCCCCAGCTATCGCCGGCCGAGGCCGCCGCCTATGCCGCGCCCTATCCGGACCAGCGCTACAAGGCGGGCGTGCGGCGCTTTCCCAATCTGGTTCCCGACAATCCGGATGCGGAGGGGGCCGCCCTGTCCCGCGCCGCGCGGGACTGGTGGCAGCGCGACTGGCAGGGCGAGACCTTCATGGCCATCGGCATGCAGGACCCGGTGCTCGGCCCGCCGGCCATGCGGGCGCTGCGGAAGTCGATCCGCAATTGCCCGGAGCCCTTCGAACACCAGACCGCCGGGCATTTCGTGCAGGAATGGGGCGAGGAGGTGGCCGCGCGCGCCCTCGCCGCCTTCCGGCTGGCGTGAGGATGGCGGTCGATGGCGGACGCACACAGGGAGAAAGGGCAGGGCGTGGAGGAAGAGGCGCTGCTTGCCGCGGGCTGGCGCGCCTATCCGCGCGGCGAGGGCTTCGAGGGCCATGTCGGCCCGCTCCATCACCGCAGGCGCGCGGATGGCGTGATGGTGTTCGGCTTCCGCTGCTGCCCGCACCACGAGAACCCGCAAGGGGTGGTGCATGGCGGCATGCTGATGACCTTCGCCGACCATGTGATGGGCGCGCTGGTCTGGCACCGTATCGGCCGCAAGCCGACGGCGACGGTCAGCCTCAACTCCGACTTCCTCAACGCGGTCCGGGTGGGCGATTGGGTGGAGGGTACGGCGGAGATCGTCCGCCAGGGCTCCAGCCTGGTCTTCGTGCGCGGCGAACTGAGCGTCGAGGGGCGCCCGGTTCTGGCCGCCAACGGCATCTGGAAGGTCCTGGGAGCCGCCTGAACGGCCGACTGGGGCGCCCTTGACTTCGTTTCGGCGGGCGGCGATGCTCCCCCGGTCAGTCTAGCTTCGCGGCGCGTGCCGCATTCGCCCCCTGACCGGGCCCGAATACAGACCTCCGGGAAGCCTTGGATTGGACCGCGGCCGGCGCAGGGCGTCGAGACGCGCATTCTATCACTACTTCTTGGAGACGATGTATGGCTACCGGCACCGTGAAATGGTTCAACCAGACCAAGGGCTATGGCTTCAT
>JAHCJQ010000138.1 GCA_026126215.1 Alphaproteobacteria bacterium | reverse complement strand
AAGTTGATGAAATAGTCGCCGACCTTGGAGGCCTGCAGGAAGCCGGCGAAGGTGATGAACAGGATGATGTAGGTCGAGGAAACGGCGGTGGTCGGACCGAACACGCCCTCCATGGAATAGACGAAGGAAAAGAGCTGGTCGATCTGGATGCCGCGGTGATAGAGCACGCCCGGCATCAGCGGCCCCGCCACGCAGTAGGCGAGGAAGACCAGCGCGATGATCGGCAGCGCGAGGCCGGCGGAGCGCCGGGTGATCTCCAGGATCAGCGCGGTGCCGATGATGCCGATCACCATGTCCCACTGCGTCGGCGCCGCGCCGGCGCGGAACAGCAGGTCGTCGAGCAGCACATAGATGTAGACGAAGCAGGTGATGCTGAGAGCGATCAGCACCCAGTCGTACCAGGGCACGCGGCGCGCCTGCTTTCCGGTATGGGCACCGAAGATCAGGAAACCGATGGCGGCACCGAAGGCGACATGGCCGGAGCGATAGACCCAGGGATCGATCGGCTGCAGGTTCAGGATGTAGAGATGCGCGGCGGTGAATACCACGCAGCTCCAGAAGACGAGCTGTCCCTGCCAGCCGCCGAGTTCCCGAAGATTACCGCCGATTTCCGCCGCCGCCGCGGTTTCCTGTGCCTTGCGCGCCGCGCGCTCGCTCTCGCTCAACTGCCTGTTCATGCGCCGCGGCCCGGGACGGGCCCCTCCCTGTTATGTTTCGCCCGTTTGCGGGCGTTCTCGTTGTTCCGGACCGTTCGCGAAAAAAAACGCCCCCGCCCGGACCCGGCCGGCGGGGGCGCTGCGTCAGACTTCCCTCACCCCGCTCACATCGTCTTGGGATTGAGCTTGATGCCTTTTTCCTTGTAGTAGCGGATGGCACCCGGATGGAACGGCAGGAAGGTGTTCTTGTCGGCATTGGCGGCGATGGTCTCGCTTGCCGCGCTATGACCCTTCACCATCGCGTCGTTGTTCTCCAGCACCGCCTTGGTGATGTTGTAGACCACGTCGTCCGGCAGGTCCTTATGGGCAATGAAGAAGTTGAACACGCCGACTGTCGGGTGATCCTCCGTCAGGGTGCGATAGGTCCCCTTCGGAATGATGGAGGGGCTGAGTTCCGGGATCTTCTCCTGCAGCGTCTTCAGCTCCGCGTCGGTGAAGCGGATGAAGCGGACCGGACGCTGCGCCTCCAGTTCCGAATAGGCCGCGATCGGCACGCCGGCAGCGAAGGCGAAAACATCGAGCAGCCCGTCACCAAGCTGGCTCGCCATGTCGGAGGCGCCGCCATTGCGGATCGTCACCTTGATGCCAAGCGCGTCGAACATCATCGGAAAATAGGTTCCCGGCGTACCGGCGCGCGGCCCGACACCCACGTTCTTGCCGGCCATGTCCGCCACCGACTTGATGCCCGAACGCTCGGTCGTGATGAAGTGGAACGGCGTGTCATACATCGGGAAGACCGCGCGCACATCGTCGTACTTCTTGCCGTTCGCCCAGCCGGTTCCGTTCCAGCCGTGGAGCGCCACGCCCATGGTGACCATGCCAAGTTCGATATTCTTGCCGTTGGTCAGGATCATGTTCTGGTTCGGACCCTGGGTCTGCTGAGTCGAGACATTGATCCCCGTCTTCTCGGTCAGCAGCGTGGCCACCACGCCACCATAGATGAAGTAGGTGCCGCCGACGGAGGCCGTGCCCAGGGTGAGGGACTTGGGCTGGGCCATCGCCTGCCCGGCGAGGAGAGCCGCGCCGAGCAATGCTCCGGCCAGGCCAGTCGTGAACTTGCTTGTCATCCATTTCCTCCCATGTTCCGCGAAGCCTTGGGCGTGACATGACCCGGGCATTCCGCTTGTCCGGTTATAGCAACCGCCCCGTCGATTGCAAACCGGCGAGGCGGCGCAGGCGGAAACTGGCTGCCGGTCCGGGCCTCCGGTATAATGCCGGCCTGGGGCGCACTTACGCAAGAATGCCTATGCGGGAGGTTACAGCATGAACCCCTTCTTCGTCGAGCAGGCCTCGATGTACCTGGCCTACCACCGCAACCCGAAGAACCGGGCGACCCATTTCGTGGGCGTGCCCTCCATCGCCTTCGCCATCCTCATTCCGATGGCCTGGGTCGGCCTTTTTCCGGTCGGCGGTTACATGGTCAGCCTGGCGACGCTGTTCCTGGTCGGCGTGGTCGCGCTCTATCTGTGGATGGACGCCCCGCTCGGGCTCGCCACCGGGCTCTTCTACCTGCCGGTTCTTCTGGCGGCAGAATGGGCGGCGTCCACGGGTCTCGCCACCGGGGGCCTGATTTTCGCCGCCTTCTTCATCGGCGGCTGGATCCTGCAGCTCATCGGCCATGGCTTCGAGGGACGCAAACCCGCGCTGGTCGACAACCTGTTCCAGATTTTCGTCGCGCCGATGTTCCTGATGGCCGAGATCTTCTTCGCGCTCGGCCTGCGCCGGGAACTGCACGACGAGATGGAAAGCCGCTGGGTCAAGTACGCGGCGCGCACCGCGACCTGATCACAGCCCGCGACGGCGGCGATTGACCTCCAGATCCTCCTGCGTCAGGCGGAAGCCGACCAGCACCTCATAGTCGCTGCCGGCCCGCCCGGGCCGGATCGGAATGCGCTGGACGATCTGCTCCGCCTCGCCGGTTGTCAGGCGCGAGCGCCCGGCCGGGAAGCTGAAGGGGATCTCGAACTCCGCCTTGTTCAGAATCTCCTGGTTGAACCGGTCGACGACCGACACGAAATACGCGACACGCCGCTGCTGGCCCTGGGCGAGCGCCGGCCCGCGCTCCACATCGATGGTGACCGTGACCGTCATCTCCACCATCGCGCCGCGATCCTGAAACTCGCAGGCGCTCGCCAGGCGTGTTACCTCGCCCTGATACTCCACGTCCGTGGGGTCGCGCCCCGGTCCCTCGCGATAGCGCACCACCTGCGCCGCGTCGGCGAGGATACTGGCACGCGGGCAGGGCGGCGGTTCGCTGCGATCGAAGATGCCGCAACCGGCCAGCCCGAAAAAGAGCAGCGCGATCGGGACCGCACGCCTCGTGATCTTCATGCCTTGCCCGTCAGACGCGGTTGTGCGTGCCATCGCAAAGCGGCTTCTTCGCCGATGCCTTGCAGCCGCAGAAGAACACCGTCTTGCTGGCTTCCGCCATGTAGCGGACGGGCGCCAGGCCGGTGCCCTTGTGCGAACCGTCGCAGAATGGCTGCGAGGCGCTGCGGCCGCAGGCGCACCAGAAATATGCCTTGCCCTGTTCGACATCGACCTTGAACGGCGATTTCCGGGCAACCACGGGCTCACTCATCGCATCCTGCTCCCTGAACTCATGCACACATGCCGGCGGCACGAGGCCCGCGATCTGGCGCCTATACAAGCCCGGCGCACCTCGTGTAGCGTCCCGGAACTTTAGAGCAGGAGCCGTGGCATTGAAACGGTTCCGTCGCGACGGAGCGGTTGGGGAGCGGCATGGCGGTCTACACCGAGGTCACCGAGGAGGAACTGGCCGCCTTCGTCGCCGAATACGATATCGGCAGCGTGCTTGCCTGCAAGGGCATCGCGGAGGGGGTGGAGAACTCGAACTTCCTGCTGCAGACCAGCGGCGGCAGCTACATCCTCACCCTCTACGAGAAACGCGTGCGCGAGGCCGACCTGCCCTTCTTTCTCGGACTGCTCGACCATCTGGCCGGGCGCGGCATCGCCTGCCCGACACCGATCCATGGGCGGGACGGGCGCGCGCTGCGCCGCCTCGCCGGCCGGCCGGCGTCCATCGTCAGTTTCCTGAACGGCGTCTGGCCGCGCAAGCCGCAGCCGCAGCATTGCGCCGAACTGGGCGGCGCGCTTGCCCGCCTGCATCTGGCCGGCGCCGATTTTCCGGGCCGGCGCGCCAACGACCTATCGGTCGCCGGATGGCGGCGGCTGATCGATGCCTGCGGGACGCGTGCCGACGAAGTCCGGCCGGGCCTGGCGGAAGAACTCGAGGCTGAATGGCGCGGCCTGGCCAGCGCCTGGCCCGCGGGACTGCCCGAGGGCATCATCCATGCCGACCTCTTCCCGGACAACGTCTTCTTCCTCGAAGGCCGATTGTCCGGCCTGATCGACTTCTATTTCGCCTGCAACGACCTGCTGGTCTACGATATCGCCATCTGCCTGAACGCCTGGTGCTTCGAGACCGATGGTTCGTTCAACGTGACCAAGGCCCGGCTGCTCCTGCAGAGCTACCGCCGCCAGCGCGGGCTCTCCGAGGCGGAGATGACGGCACTTCCCCTGCTCTGCCGGGGAGCGGCGCTGCGCTTCCTGCTGACCCGGCTCTATGACTGGCTGAATCAGGTCGAAGGCGCGCTGGTGAAGCCCAAGGACCCGCTGGAATACTGGCGCAAGCTCGCCTTCCATCGTGGCGTCGCCGGCATCGGCGCCTACGGGCTCGAATGACGAAGCCGGACGCGCCCAAGCCCCGAACGCGGGTGATCGCCTACACCGACGGCGCCTGCTCGGGCAATCCGGGCCCGGGCGGCTGGGGTGCGGTCCTGATCTCCGGCGGGCGCGAGAAAGACCTCAAGGGTGCCGAGGCCTCGACCACGAACAATCGCATGGAACTCACCGCAGCCATCGAGGCGCTGCGGGCGCTCAGGCATCCCTGCCAGGTGACGCTCTACACCGACAGCCGCTATCTCGTCGATGGCATCACCCAGTGGCTCGGCGCCTGGAAGGCGCGCGGCTGGAAGACCGCCGAGCGCAAGCCGGTCAAGAATGTGGATCTCTGGCAGGCGCTCGACCAGGCGCTCGAGCCCCACAGGGTGACGTTCCACTGGGTGCGCGGCCATAGCGGCAATGACGGCAACGAACGGGCCGACCGCCTCGCCCGCGAGGCGATCGCGGAAATGCTGGGCAAATAGCCTCTCCCCGGCGACGCGATGCGCCGGGGAGAGGGCGGCCGTCAGAGCTGGTTCAGCATCGTGTCGGCGCTGGAGACCGAGAACTCGCCCGGCTTCTCCACGTTGAGCGCCGCCACCTTGCCGTCCTTGACCAGCATGGAATAACGCTGCGAACGTTCGCCCATGCCGAATTTCGAGCCGTCCATTGTCAGGCCGATCTTGCGGGTGAAATCGGCATTGCCGTCGGCCAGCATCACCACCTTGTCGCCGACATTCTGCTGCTTGCCCCAGGCCCCCATAACGAAGGCATCGTTCACCGAGAGGCAGGCGATCACGTCGACGCCCTTGCCCTTGATCTTGTCCGCCTGCTCGACATAGCCGGGCAGGTGCTTGGCCGAACAGGTGGGGGTGAAGGCACCAGGCAACGCGAACAGCGCCACGGTCTTGCCTTTGAACAGGTCCGCGCTGCTCAGCGGCTTCGGACCTTCGGCCGTCATGGTCATGAACGTCGCGTCGGGAACGGCATCGCCAACTTTGATGGTCATGGTTCGCCTCATGTTTTCATCGGAGGGCGGCAAGCTAGCACTTTGGCGCCGGAACGCCAACCGGCTCGGCAGGCCCGGTCAGCGGAGCGGTAACTCCGCTGCCCGCTCGCCGTCGATCAGCAGGAGACGCGGCGCCGGACCCTTCCGGTCCAGTATGCTTTCCAGGTTGTAGCCGACCCGACGTCGGTCGGCGGAGAGGAATTCGGGCTCGAGAGCCCGCGCGAAGACGCCCGGATACTCGACGATGGCAAAGGGCGCCGCCAGCGGCCGATCGCTGCTGAAAGCGAGCCGCCCCTCGCCTGCTGGACCGTGTGGCGCAAGGCCCATCCGCGCCGCCGGCCCCGGCACCTGGGCAAGATAGCGGTCAATGAGCCCGGCCGCCGCCGTAGGCACGGGCACCGCGCCGGCCGCCGGCAGGTCCAGGGCCAGGCTGGCTTGCTCGGGGATACAGATTTCGCGGCAGACGCCGTAAAGCAGCTCCAGACGCAGCGCGACCGGCTTGCGCCGGTCCGTTGCCTCGATCGTGATGGGCAGAATCACCTCGTCGTAATAGACGAAGGTCTCGAGCCCGCTCTCGTGGGCGCGTTTGGGCACGGGCCAGAGAACATCGTACCTGGCCAAGTTGCGCGAGCCGGAAAAATCGAGCATCGGCGGCAGCCCCGCATCCCCTGGCGTGCGCCAATATGTATGCCAGCCGGCATCGAGGCGGATATGGAGCCCCGCGAGCACGGGGCCGCGCCATGCCTGCCCGTCGGTCGTCGCGACGAGACGCGCGGCCGAATGTCCGGCCACGACCCAGGGTCCGAGCCCCGGAGCCTCGCCGGCCCGGGCATCCGCACCCGCCAAGAGAAGGCAGAATGCCGCGAGGGCGGCTCGCCAGCGGATTTTCATCCCACCTCGCTCCCTTGCTTCCTGCCGCCCGCGTCTCATCAGCCGGCAATATGGGCCGCTGGAGGGTATTTGTTAAGCATGTCCCCTGCGGACCGACGGACTTGCCTCGGCCGGCAAACAAGCCCATCTTTGAATCGATGAGACGCAAGGATCGCGATAGCGGCTTTCTCGAAGGACAGTTGCTGGTCGCCATGCCGACCATGTCCGACCCCCG
>JAHCJQ010000137.1 GCA_026126215.1 Alphaproteobacteria bacterium | reverse complement strand
CTGCCGCAGGCGATCCGGCGCATGCTGCCCGCGCTGACCAACCGCGGCATCGAGATCTTCAAGATGTCGACGCTCGCCTCCGTGGTCGCCTATGTCGAACTGCTGCATCAGGGCCGGCTCATCGCCTCGCTCAACTTCAATCCGATCGAGACCTATACCGTGATCGCGGTCGCCTTCTTCCTGTTCCTCTATCCGCTGGTGCGGGCCACCTATGCGCTGGAGCGCCGGCTGGGGAGGAGCGATTGAGCGGCAAACCTGGCGTCCGCGCGCTGCTGCGGGTCGGCGGCCTGGAGAAGCGCTTCGGCGAGAATGCCGTGCTGCGCGGCATCGATCTGGAAGTGACTGCGGGCGACCGCATCGCCATCATCGGCGCTTCCGGCTCGGGCAAGAGCACGCTGCTGCGCTGCCTCAATTTCATGGAACTGCCGACCGCCGGCCTGATCGAGCTGGACGGCATGGCGGTCGGCAGCGAACGCCGGCGCGGCGATGGCAATGTCGAGCGCGTTTATGCAGAAGCCGAACTCACGCGGCTGCGCCGGCGCATCGGGATGGTGTTCCAGCAGTTCAATCTCTTTCCGCATATGACGGCCATCGGCAACGTGATGGAGGGATTGCGCACCGTGCTGCGCCGGCCGGCGGCAGAGGCGCGCGCGCGCGCGCTCGAGGAACTGACGCGCGTCGGCCTCGCCGACAAGGCGGAGGAGTATCCCGCCCGCCTCTCCGGCGGGCAGAAGCAGCGCGTGGCCATCGCCCGGGCCCTGGCGCTGGATCCCGAGATCCTGCTGTTCGACGAGCCGACCTCATCGCTCGACCCCGAGCTGGTGGGCGAAGTGCTGGCGGTGATCCGCTCGCTGGCGGAGGAAGGGCGGACCATGCTCCTGGTCACGCACGAGCTGGGTTTTGCCTATCATTTTGCCAGCCGCGTCCTCTTCCTCGCCGACGGCGTCATCCACGAGCAGGGCAGCCCGCAGGAGGTTCTCAAGCATCCTCGCGAGGCCCGCACGCAGGCTTTTCTCGCCCGCCACCGGGCCTTCAGTTTCTAGTCAGGCAGGCAATGGACATGAGCAACTCCCCATCGCAAAGCGCGCAGGGCTATCTGGATGATCCGCGCAACGAGAAGGTCCTCGTCTATGTGAACGGCGCCTTCGTGCCGCGCGGGGAGGCGCGCGTCTCGATCTTCGACAGCGGCTTCGTCCTCGGCGATGGCGTGTGGGAGGGCTTGCGCCTGGTGCGGGGGAAAATCATCAGCCTCGATGCCCATCTGGACCGGCTGTTCGAAGGCGCCCGCTCCATCGCGCTCGATATCGGCCTGGACCGCGACGGCGTCCGCCGGGCGATCCTCGACACATTGGCGCGCAACGGCATGGAGGACGGGGTCCATGTCCGCCTGATGGTGACGCGCGGCGTGAAGAAGACGCCGAACCAGGACCCGCGCTTCGTGATCGGCGGGGCCACCATCGTCATCGTCGCCGAATACAAGACGCCGCGGCCCGAGGCGAAGGCGCGCGGGCTCTCGCTCTTCACCTCGACTTTCCGCACCTCCGGCCCGGACGTGTTCGACCTGCGCCTCAACTCCCACAGCCGGCTCAACCTGATCCAGGCCCTGATCCAGGCGATCAATGCCGGTGCGGACGAGGCGCTGATGCTGGATCCGCGCGGTTTCGTGGCGAGCTGCAACTCGACGAACTTCTTCATCGTCCGGAACGGCGAACTCTGGACCTCGACGGGGAATTACAGTTTTCGCGGCATCACGCAGAACTCGGTGCTGAAAGCCTGGCGCGGGGCCGGCCACGTGGCGCGGGAATGCGACTTCACCCTGGCGCAGGTCTATTCGGCGGACGAGGCTTTCGTCACCGGCACGCTTGGCGGCGTCACGCCGGTGACCCGCATCGACGGGCGCACCATCGGCGATGGCCGCCCCGGCCCGCTCACCACGCGCGCCTCGGAACTCTACCTCGCCGCCGTGATGTGACGTAGCCGCGGCCGATCGGCGCGGCATGACGGTGTCACCGCGCGATTTTCGCCAAGCGGCGATTCTGGCCTGTCACTCCGGAAGTCCGGCCTTGCGCAGACCCTGGGCAAGGTGGTCGCGATCGCGCGGTTCGCAGAATGGCAGCCGGGCGACGTAGCGCCCGATGGAGAAATCCGGCCAGTGCCCGACCTCCGCCACCGCCTGTTCCCTTGCTTCGGCCAGGCGGCCAGCCTGAGCGAGGGAGGCGGCAAACTCCGCGCGGAGGCCGCGCCTCGGCTTTGTCCGTTGCCGGAACGCATCGGCGGCTTCGTCGTAACGGCCGCAGGCATAAAGTGCGCGGCCCAGAAGGTGCGCGCGCTCGCCGGCATTGAAAGGGTCGAGGCGCATTGCCTTCTCGATCCACGCAATTCCCTCCGCCGCATGTCCGCTCCAGGTCAGAATCTCGCCCTGCTGCGCCAGGATCCGGGGATCGTTCGGATTGAGGCGCAATGCCTGCTCGGCATGCCGCTTGGCTGCTTCGAACTGTTGGACAAACAAGCACATTTCGCACAGGAGCCGGTAGCATTCCGCGTCCCCGCGGTCGAGCGACATGGCCGTCGTGATCGCCGTCGTGAATTCTTCCTGCAGCGCAAAGACATCGTCGGCGAACTCGCAAATCAGCGCCTGGCCTAACGTGCAGGCGCGCCAGGCATGGGCCTGCTCGAAAGCGGGGTCCAGCGCCACCGCCTTGTCCAGCAGCGCCAGTGCCCTGGCATTGTCCTCCTTCGTCACACGGTGATGATGGATCTTTCCCGCGAGCAGATAGTCGAACGCCGCCATGTCGCTCGGCGGCTTGCGCTTGAGGCGTTCCTCTTCCGGCTGGCGCAGCCGCCCGGGCAGGACGGCGACGATTGCCTGTGTCAGTTCATCCTGCAGATCCAGAATTTCCACGAGCTCGCGGTCGTAGCGTTCCGCCCAGATATGCGCGCCGCTGGCGGCATCGACCAGCTGCACCGTGACCCGTACACGGTTGCCGCCGCGCCGGACGCTGCCCTCGACCACGTAGCGCACGCCGAGATCGCGGCCGATATCCTGCACCTTCGCGCTGCGTCCTTTATAGGTGAACGAAGAATTGCGGGCGATGACGAACAGATCGCCGAACCGCGACAGCTCGGTGATGATGTCCTCGGTGATTCCGTCCGCGAAGAAGTCCTGCTCCGCATCGCCCGACATGTTGGCGAAAGGCAACACCGCGATGGATGGCTTGTCGGTGTCGGCTGTCGGAGCTGTATTGCTGCTGCCGGGGGGCGGGGCTGTCGGGCCAGCGGAAGCAGGCCAGTGCCAGACACCGACCGCTCGCGCGACGTTCTTCAGCGCGTGGCTGGCGCCGCCGCCGAACAGGGCATGCATCCGGTTGTCGACCACATAATGCACGACGTCCGAGATGAGCACCTGGCCCGGCGCCGCCATGGCCTGCAGCCGGCAGGCTATATTGATGCCATCGCCATAGATATCGTCTTCGGCAAAAGTCACGTCGCCGATATGAACGCCGATGCGCAGCCGCAGCGGCCCGGCAGCGCGGCTCTGCTCCTGAATCGCGACGGCGCAGCGCACCGCCTCCGAGATATTGGAGAACTCGACGATCCACCCATCGCCCAGCCGCTTGACGATCTGCCCGCCATTGGCGGAAACACCTGGATCGAATACGTCGCGACGAAGTGCCTGCAGCGCCGCCAGTGTCTCGGTCTCGTCCTCGCCCATGAGCCGGGTGTAGTCCACCACATCGGCGGCCATGATGGCGGTCAGGCGTCGTCGGGCGGGTTCGATCATCGGTCAAGTCTAGCCCAACAGCTCCGGATCGCCTGCGGCGAGCATGTCGTCCGGGACGGGAAATCGACGATCGTGAAACTGCGCGGGAGAACAGGACGGCGACGCGGTTTGCAAAACCACAGTGGACAGGGCTGCAAAACCGCGTCAGGACGACTGCCGTTTATGGTCGCCAAGTGCTTGAAAGTAAATGGTGCCCAGGGCCGGAATCGAACCAGCGACACGCGGATTTTCAGTCCGCTGCTCTACCAACTGAGCTACCTGGGCCCTGCGGCGCGGAAGCGGGGCCTGGGGCTCCGTCCGCCGAGGACGAGGGTTTATAGAGGATAGGTCCGCGTCTGTCCAGCATGGGCGGCCGGAAGAATAAGCATCTGGCGCGGCGGGATAATTGCCGGACCGGCGCGCCCTCAGTGGCGCGGCGTTCCGGGCTCGTCCTCGCTCTCGTCCGAACCGGCGCCGGCGGCGCCCGGCCCGTCCTCTTCGTCCTCCTCCTCTTCCCGGGAAGGAATGGCATAGGCGCTGCTCAGCCAGCGATGCAGGTCGACGTTACGGCATCGCGGCGAGCAGAAGGGCCGATGCGCGGGATCCGCCGGCTGGCCGCAGATCGGACAGGGACGCGCGGCGGCGCTCATGTCAGGCCGGTGCCCCGCTGCCCGGCGCAACGCGGTGCTGACCTGCGGCCAGGCTCTCGTCCGCGACGATCTCGAGACCGGCGCCAAGCCGCTGGCGCGCCCGCTCCAGCGCCGGATGCGCAAGCAGGGCACCGGCGACGCGCGGCGGCAGGTGCAGCGCCAGTGCCCGCCCGGGGATTGCCGCCCCCTCGGCCAGCAGCGCGCGGAGTGCTGCCGCCATTTCCGCCTTGAGGGAGGGCTGCCGCCCGCTGCCGCCGCAGGCCGCGCAGTTTTCACTGTGGCGGGTGCCCAGTGCCACGCCGGCGCGGCGACGCGTCATCTCCACCAGGCCGAATTCCGACAGCCCCGACAGGCGCACCGGCGCGCGGTCGTGGCGGATCTCGCTGGCAAGCCGTTCCATGAGTCGTTCCCTGCTGGCCGGGTTCCGCAACTCGATGAAATCCACCACGATGATGCCGCCGATGTCGCGCAGGCGCATCTGCCGGGCCAGCTCGCGCGCGGCTTCGAGGTTGGTGCGCAGCGCCAGGCTTTCCTGGTCCTGCCCGCCCGTGTCCCGCCCGGAATCGACATCTATGGCAGTGAGCGCGCGCGTCGCCTCGATGGTGATGGCGCCGCCCGAGGGGAGCGGCACGCGCGGGCCTTCGATAAGCGCGATCTCGTCCAGCACGTCGTGGCGCGCCAGCACCGGACCGGGGCCGGCATGGAAGCGCAGCCGTCCGGCAAGTGCCGGCATCTCGCGGCCCGCATGCTCCCTCGCGCGCCGGAACGTGGCCTCGTCGTCGATCGCCACTTCCGTCACCGTGGCATCGAGCCGGTCGCGCAGGATGCGGATCGCCGGTTCCGGCTCGCGCCAGAGACAGCGCGGCCTGTCGCCTTTCGCCGCGCGCAGCTCTTCATGGAGCCGGACCAGGCGCCCCGCCTCCGCGCGCACCGCCTCGCTTTCCATTTCCGCCGCGACGGTCCTGACCACGGCCCCGCCCGGCAGCAGGCCGGCCAGGGCTGCGGCCAGGCGGCTGCGCTGCGCGGCATCCTCGATGCGGCGCGAGACGCTGATCTCGCGGCGATGGGGCAGATAGACCAGGGCGCGGCCGGGCAGGGTAATGGCGGCGGTCAGGCCGACCCCCTTGTCGCGATCCGCATCCTTGCGCACCTGCACGAGAATCCATTGCCCCTCATGCAGGAGCTTTTCGATCGGCCTCGTCTCGCCCTTCGCCTCCCCGTCTCCGGCCAATGCCTGCGCATCCGCGCGGTTGATGAAACCGGCGCGCGGCAGGCCGAGATCGACGAAAGCCGCCTGGATGCCGCTTGCCACCCGGCTGACGCGTCCAAGCCAGATGGAGCCGACGAGGCTCGGCTGGTCGGTTTCCTCGACCAGCAGTTCGGCGAGATGGCCGCCCTCGGTCACCGCGATGCGGGTCTCGATCGGGCCCGCCTCGACCAGGATCTCGACGCTCATCGCCAGACCTCGACCCCCGCCGCCTCGAGCAGCCCGGCCGTCTCGCAGAGCGGCAGGCCGACCACGTTGCTGTAGGAGCCGCCGATCCAGTCGACCAGCGCCCCGGCGCGCCCCTGGATGGCATAACCGCCGGCCTTGCCTCGCCATTCACCGCTCGCCAGATAGGCTGCGGTCTCGGCCCGGGAGAGCCGCTTGAACCTGACCTGGGTGGTGACCAGCCGACGCCTCAACCGGCCGTCCGGGGCGAGCACCGCGATTGCCGTGTGAACCCGGTGCCGGCGTCCCGAAAGCAGCGCCAGGCAGGCGCGCGCCTCGTCCTGCGACATCGCCTTGGGCAGGATGCGGCGGCCGCAGGCCACCACCGTGTCGGCGGCGAGGATGACGGACCCTTCGCGCCTGGTCGCGGCAAGGCGCGCCTTCGCCTCCGCCAGCCGCAATGCCAGCCGGTCGGGCTTTTCCCGAGGCAGCGGGGTTTCGTCGAGTTCGGCCGGTTCGATCGCGTCCGGCGTCAGGCCGATCTGGCGCAGCAGGTCCAGCCGCCGCGGGCTCGCCGATGCGAGTACCAGTGCGGGCATTCCCCGCCGGCCTTCACTTGTAGCGGAAGGTGATGCGACCCTTGGTCAGGTCGTAGGGCGTCATTTCCACCATGACCCGGTC
>JAHCJQ010000136.1 GCA_026126215.1 Alphaproteobacteria bacterium | reverse complement strand
AGGGATCGTCCAGATCCCTTTTCCTGACACAATCTCCCGTCTCGCGGCACTCGCCGCGGCGGCGCCTTGCGTCACCATGGCCGTCATCGACGGTACTTCGGGCGGATATAGTATGACCCCGCAGCCGAGTAGTCGGGTGCGGGTGTAAGGTTCGCCTCCCACGGCGCTGTGTCCCGCAGTCTCGGGGCTCCATCGAACTGTCGCAACGTCTTGCGCCGCGCAATTTTCTCGCGCGGCCCGTGGAAGGCTTAAGTCATGACCAACCGCAAGATTGCCCGATTCCTTGCCGAGAACCGACCGGAGACCCCCTGCCTTGTCATCGACCTCGACGTGGTCGAACAGAACTACAAGCGCATGCGCGATCTGCTGCCACTGGCCCAGATCTTCTACGCCGTGAAGGCCAATCCGATGCCGGAGCTGGTCGATCGCCTGCGGCTGCTCGGCTCCAGCTTCGACACCGCCTCGCGAGGCGAGATCGACCTCTGCCTCGGCCTTGGCGTTGGTGCGGAGCGCATCTCCTTCGGCAATACGATCAAGAAGGAGCGCGACATCGCCTATGCCTACGAGCGGGGCGTGCGTCTCTATGCCTTCGATAGCGAGGCGGAGCTGCGCAAGCTGGCTGCCGTCGCGCCCGGCGCGCGGGTCTTCTGCCGCGTGCTGATGGAATGCGGCGGCGCCGACTGGCCGCTTTCCCGCAAGTTCGGTTGCACGCCGAAGATGGCGGGCGATCTCATGGTCATGGCCAAGGAACTGGGCCTCGATGCCTATGGCCTTTCCTTCCATGTTGGCTCGCAGCAGAAGGATCTCGGCCAGTGGGACCATGCGGTCGGGCAGGTGGCGGGTCTGTTCGCCCTGCTGCGCGAGCGCGATGTGGATCTGCGCATGGTCAATCTGGGCGGCGGATTCCCGACCCGCTACCGCCAGGCGGTGAAGCCGGTGGAAGCCTATGCCCAGGCGGTGATGAACGCGGTCACCCATCACTTCGGCAACAGCATTCCCGAACTGCTGATCGAGCCGGGCCGGTCCATGGTCGGCAATGCCGGCGTGATCCAGAGCGAGGTGGTGCTGATCTCGGACAAGGGACTGGAGGACGGCAAGCGCTGGATCTATCTCGATATCGGCAAATTCTCCGGCCTCGCCGAGACTATGGACGAGAGCATCAAGTACCGCATCCGCACGCCGCGCGACGGCGGCAGGACCGGATCGGTGGTGCTCGCCGGGCCGACCTGCGACAGCGCGGACATTCTCTACGAGAAGACCGACTATCAGCTCCCCCTCGACCTCGCCGTCGGCGACAAGGTGGAGATCCTCGCTACCGGGGCTTACACGACCACCTATTCTTCGGTCGGCTTCAACGGCTTCGCGCCCCTCAAGGCCTACTGCATCTGAGCGGGGTCTGAAGCGAAGCCAGCCCAACCCTCAACCATCGGACGGACCGGCCGGCAGCCCACGGGCTGCCGGCCTTGCTTTCGGGAGATTGCCGCATGGCGACCAAACACAAGAAATACGTAAAGTTCGGCGGCCGCTTGGTCATGATCGGATTTGGCTCGATCGGCCAGGGCGTGATGCCGCTCATCCTCCGCCATATCGACCTCAAGCCGTCGCAGATCTGCATCGTGACGGCGGACGCGCGGGGGAAGGAGGTGGCCGAGCGCTACGGCATCCGTGTGGTCCGCAAGCGGCTGACGCGGGAGAATTACCTCGAGATCCTGAACGGCCTGGTCGGGCCGGGCGACTTCATTGTCAACCTGTCGGTCGAGGTTTCCAGCGTGGCTCTGATCGAGTTCGCGCAGGCACGCGGTGCCATGTATCTCGATACCTGTATCGAGCCCTGGCCGGGCGGTTACACCGATCCGAATCTCACGGTCTCGGAGCGGTCGAACTATGCCTTGCGCGAGAGCGTGCTGGCGCTGCGTGCGAAGCATCGGGGGGGACCAACGGCGGTGGTGGCACATGGCGCCAATCCCGGCCTTGTCTCGCATTTCGTCAAGCGGGCGCTGCTCAACATCGCGCACGATACCCGGGTGCGCGTGAAGATGCCCGCGAGCCGCGAGGAATGGGCTGCTTTGGCGCAGCGCCTTGGCATCAAGGTCATCCATATCGCCGAGCGCGATACCCAGGTCACCAGCCGTCCGAAAAGGACGGGCGAATTCGTCAATACCTGGTCGATCGACGGTTTCGTCTCGGAGGGCTGCCAGCCGGCGGAAATGGGCTGGGGCACCCACGAGCGCCACTTCCCCCGCGACGGGGCGCGGCACAAGTTCGGCTGCGGCGCGGCCATCTATCTCAACCGGCCGGGTGCCGCGACGCGGGTGCGCACCTGGACGCCGCTGGAGGGGCCGTTCCACGGCTTCATCATCACGCATAATGAATCCATCTCGATCGCCGACTATTTCACCGTCCGCGAACGTGGCAAGCCGGTCTACCGGCCGACCGTGCATTATGCCTACCATCCTTGCGATGCGGCAGTGATGTCGGTGCACGAACTGGCCGGCAAGGGATTCGTGCAGCAGGAGAAGCAGCGGCTGATCGTCGACGAGATCGAAAGCGGCATCGACGAGCTTGGCGTGCTCCTGCTCGGCCATGCCAGAGGCGCCTACTGGTATGGCTCGCAGCTCTCGATCCAGCAGGCGCGCAAGCTGGCACCCTACAACAACGCGACCTCGCTCCAGGTTACCGCTCCGACGCTCTCAGGCATCATCTGGGCGATGGAGAACCCGCGCGCCGGCCTGGTCGAGGCGGACGAGATGGATTTCGAGCGCCATCTCGAGATCTGCATGCCCTATCTCGGCCCGGTGGTCGGACAGTATTCCGACTGGACGCCGCTGCATGATCGCGCCCGGCTGTTTCCGGAGGATATCGACACGACCGATCCCTGGCAGTTCAAGAACTTCCGCGTCACGTGACGCCGAAGAGCCGGCGCACCACGCCAAGCTGGATCAGCGCCGCGTCCACCAGCTCGCGGACCGGCACCGATTCGTTGGCGGCATGTCCCTCGGCACCTGATCCGGGCCCGAAATTGAGGATCGGGATGCCATCGTCGGCGAAATAGCGGCCATCCGACACGCCGGTCGCATTGAGGAAGCGGGCTGGCGTGCCGAGCCGCTGGCCGATCTCCTCGGCAAAGGCGCGCACCAGCGGACCCTCCTCCTGGGAGCGGAAACCATTGGTTCCGCGCAGCCGGATCAGTGTGAAGCTCTCCTCCGGTTCGCCGGCCTCGGCGAGGATCCCGGCCATCTCGGCGAAGGCCTGGTCCACGGTCTCGCCAGGCAGCAGGCGGCGGTCGATTTCCGCCCAGGCGGCGTTCGGCACCACGTTGGTGTTGTGCCCGCCCTGCAGCCGGCCGAGATTCCAGGTCGAGCGCATCGCACCGTCCACCCGCTGTGCCAGCCGGGGCACGAGTTCGCGCTGCAGATGGCCGATCAGGCGCAACAGCCGCTCCAGAGCATTGTCGCCGGCGGTGGGATTCCCGGCATGGGCGGCACGTCCCCTGGCCTCGATCCGCACCCAGAGCACGCCGCGTTCGGCGGCGATCAGGTGATTCTCCGTCTGCGCGCCAAGCACCAGCATGTCGGGCTTCACCTTGCCGCTCTCGCGCAGGAAATACATGCCGTCGGGTCCGAGATTTTCCTCGTCGCCGACGAAGGTGAAGATGATGCGCCCGCCTGCCGGACCGCCGCGCCGGGCGATCTCCTCGGCCAGCCAGAGCTGGACCGCCATCGAGCCCTTGCAATTGCCTGCTCCCAGGCCATGCACCAGGCCGTTGCGTACCACCGCCGTGAAAGGGTCCGTCCGCCACATGGCCGGCTCGCCGACACCGACCGTATCCACATGCGCGTTGAAGACGAGGCAGGGCCTGCCTTCGCCGATCTCGGCCACCACATTGTCGATGCCTGCCGTCCGGGTCAGGGTTTCCACCCGATAGCCGGCCCGGCCGAGCCGTTCCGCCGCATGGGCGCAGATGGCCCCCGTGTCGCTCGGCGGGAAGGGCGAGGGAATGGCGATCAGCTCGCCCAGAATGGCCACGAGCTCCTGTCCCAGTTCGGCTTCGTTCATCTGGTCGCTTTCGTGGTTCAGCGGTTGGCGAGGCGGACCAGGACGTCCGCCAGGACCCGGGCGCCGGCCGCGAGATCGGCGGGCGTGGCGTTCTCCGCCTCGTTGTGGCTGATGCCCTTCTCGCAGGGCACGAAGATCATGCCGGTCGGGCAGAGCGGCGCCATGTAGCGGGCATCGTGGCCGGCGCCGGAGAAGATGTCCATGTGTGGCAGGCCGAGATGGGCGGCGGACTGGCGGACCAGATCGACCACGGCAGGGTCGAAGTGGGTCGGGTCGTTGCTGGTGGTCTCGCGGATGCTGACCTGGCAGGGGCCGGCGGCAGCCTGGCATATCGCGGCGATCCGGCCACCGCGCTCGCGCAGCACTTCGCGGTCGGGATGGCGGAAGTCGATGGTGAAGAGGACGCGGCCGGGCACCGTGTTGGGCGAGCCCGGCATGACCTCGAAGCGGCCGATGGTGAAGCGCAGGATGTCGGCCGGATCATGCATCAGTTCCTGCAGAGCCTGAGCCATGGCGAGAGCCGAACGGAAGGCGTCCTTGCGCGCGCCGAGGGGCGTCGTCCCGGCATGGGCCTCCTCGCCGGTGACGACGATCTCGAACCAGCGGGAGCCCTGGATGCCGGTGACCACGCCGATGGTCTTGTCCTCCAGCGCCAGGCGCGGCCCCTGTTCGATATGGGCCTCTATATAGGCCGCCACCGGGAAGCCCGACTTCCGGCGAACCGCATCCGGCATCGCCGCAAGGGTTTCCGCCAGGGCATCGCCGAGCCGCATGCCCTTCGAGTCCCGCACCTCCACCATGTCGGCAAGCTTCTTGTCGCCGGCGAAGACGGCCGAGCCCATGGTGCCCGGCTGGAAGCGGCTGCCCTCCTCGTTGGTCCAGGCCACGACCTCGATCGCTCGCCGCGTGCGCGTGCCGGTATCCTCGAGCGCCTCCAGCACCTCGAAGCCGGCGAGAACGCCATAAGTCCCATCGAACCGCCCGCCGGTGGGCTGGCTGTCGAGATGGGAGCCGGTCAGGACCGGAGCTGCCGTATCGTCGGTTCCGGGCCTGCGGACGTAGAGATTGCCGATCTCGTCCAGGCAGGTTCGATAGCCGCGGGCGGCGGCCCAGTCGGCCAGCGTCCGCCGGGCGGCAATATCCTCCGCCGAAAGTGCCTGGCGGTTGACCCCGCCACGCGCCGTCGCGCCAAAACGCGCCATGGCCTCGTGGCGCTGCCAGAGCCGCCGTTCGTCCACGCCCTGCGCCGGCTCCCGACCTGCCCTCATACCGACCATCCTCCACGCCATCAGCCCTGTGCGAGATATAGCCCGACACGCCCTTTGCCGGCAATCCGGGCTGCCGTATCGTGACGCCGGCGGTACCGTTCGGCCACGGCAGGAGCGAGGGAGGGATGAGCGAGGCATACCCGAGGGATTTCGTCGGTTACGGCGGCAATCCCCCAGATCCACGCTGGCCCGGCGGCGCCAGGCTGGCGGTGCAGTTCGTGCTGAACTACGAGGAAGGCGGCGAGAACACGGTGCTCAACGGCGATGCCGGCTCGGAAACCTACCTGAACGAGACCCCGGGCGGCGTGCCGGTGCTGGGCCAGCGCGACATCAACATGGAGACCCAGTACGAATATGGTGCGCGTGCCGGTTTCTGGCGCATCCTGCGCCTGTTCGGCGAGCGTGGCCTGCCCTTCACCTGCTATGCGGTTGGACTGGCGCTGGAACGAAATCCTCTCGCGGCGCGGGCGATGGTCGAGGCCGGGCACGAGATCGCCAGCCACGGCTATCGCTGGATCAGCTATCAGAACGTGCCGGAGGAGGTCGAGCGCGCCCATATCCGCCAGGCCATCGCCGCCATCGAACGCTGCTGCGGCGCCCGCCCGCTCGGCTGGTATACCGGCCGCGTCAGTCCGCGCACCCGGCGGCTGGTCATCGAGGAGGGCGGTTTTCTGTATGATTCGGATGCCTACAACGACGATCTGCCGTACTGGGTCGAGTATCGCGGCGAATCGCACCTCGTGATTCCTTATACACTCGATAACAACGACATGAAATTCTCGGTTCCGCCGGGCTTTTCCGGCGGCGACGATTTCTTTCTCTATCTCCGCGATGCCTTCGACTGCCTTTACCGCGAGGGGGCGAGCCAGCCAAAAATGATGTCGGTCGGCCTACATTGCCGTCTGGTCGGCCGGCCTGGACGGGCCGAGGCGCTGCGCCGCTTTCTCGACTATGTGCAGAGCCATCCCGATGTCTGGATCTGCCGGCGGGTGGATATTGCCCGGCACTGGCATGAACACCACCGGCCCGCGCGCTGAGCGGCAAGCCGCGGAGCGTGACCTAGGAAATTGCGCCGTATGGGGCAAGGATGCGACAAGTCGTTGATTCTTAAAGAAGGCAGACGCCCTTGCGGTTGACATTGTGCCATATCCTTCTCTAGCCTCACGCTGATCCTTAGTCCGCGATTCGCGCATGTGCCGAATCGG
>JAHCJQ010000135.1 GCA_026126215.1 Alphaproteobacteria bacterium | reverse complement strand
GCCTGCCTGACCACGGAGAAGGTCGGCAAATGCATGTCCGCCGGCACCCATGGTTCGACCTATGGCGGCAACCCGCTGGCCATGGCCGTGGGCAACGCCGTGCTCGACGTCATGCTGGAGCCGGGCTTCCTCGACCGTGTGCAGCAGGTCTCGAGCCACCTGCGCCAGCAGCTTGCCCGCGTCGTGGAGAAACACCCCGGCGTGGTCAGGGACGTGCGCGGCGTCGGCCTGATGCTGGGTCTCGAATGCGTCAAGCCCAACACCGCGCTGCAGGCGGCGCTTCTCAAGGAAGGCGTGCTCACCGTCACCGCCGGCGACAACGTATTGCGGCTCGCGCCGCCGCTCATCATTGGCGAGGCGGAGATCGGCGAGGCGGCGGGCAAGCTCGACCGGGCCTGCGCGGAGCTTTCCGCATGAGCGGCAACGGCATCCGGCATTTCCTCGATCTGGACCGGCTCGATGCCGGGACCCTGCGCGGCATCCTCGACCGCGCTGCGAACTTCAAGCGCGCGCGCGGCATGGCGCCGAAAGGCCGTGCGGACGGGACGCGCCCGCTCGAAGGGCGCGTGCTTGCCATGATCTTCGAGAAGCCCTCGACGCGCACCCGCGTCTCCTTCGATGTCGCCATGCGCCAGCTCGGCGGCACGGCGATCGTGCTGCGCCGCGACGAGCTGCAGATCGGCCGCGGCGAGACTGTCGCTGACACGGCGCGCGTGCTTTCGCGCTATGTCGATGCCATCATGATCCGCACCTCGAGCCATGCCATCCTCGACGAGCTGGCGGCGGCGGCGAGCGTGCCGGTGATCAACGGCCTCACCGACTGGAGCCATCCCTGCCAGCTCATGGCCGATGTCATGACCTTCGAGGAGCGCAAGGGCAAGGTCGCCGGCTCGGTCTGGGCCTGGACCGGCGATGGCAACAACGTGGCCCGCACCATGATCCAGGCGGCGGTGCGCTTCGGCTTCGAACTCAGGCTGGCCTGTCCGGCGAGCCTCTCGCCGCCCGGCGCCGTGCTCGACTGGGCGCGCGCCCAGGGCGGGCGCGTCAGTCTCACCGAGGATCCGGAGGCGGCGGTGGCCGGCGCCGATTGCGTCTATACCGATGTCTGGGTCTCGATCGGCGACCAGCCGGGCGAGCGGCACAACCTGCTGCGGCCCTACCAGGTGGATGCGAGCCTGATGCGCCGCGCGCGGCCCGATGCGATCTTCATGCACTGCCTGCCCGCCCATCGCGGCGAGGAAGTGACGGCGGAAGTGATCGACGGTCCGCAATCGGCGGTCTTCGACGAGGCGGAGAACCGCCTGCACGCGCAGAAGGGCATCCTTGCCTGGTGTCTTGCGGATTGACCGCTTTCGGTCTTTGCTAGCCGCGGGTGGCGTCGCGCCGGGCAGGCCCCGGCGCGGGGCGCGGGCCGCAGTCAGAGTTCGTGATGCAGGATGACTTCGTCCAGTCGTTTCAGGTGGAAGGCGCGAACCTGCGCGGCCGCGTCGTGCGCCTGGGCAGCGTCGCGCACACGATCCTGACGCGCCATGCCTATCCGGAGCCGGTTTCGCGGCTGATGGGGGAATCGCTGGCGCTGACCTCGCTGCTCGCCAGCATGCTGAAGTTCGACGGCATCTTCACCCTCCAGGTGAAGGCGGGCGGGCCGGTCACGACGCTGATGACCGACTTCCGAACGCCGGGCGATTTGCGTGGCTACGCCGCCTTCGACGAGGAGGCGCTGCGCGCGGCGATGGCGGAGAGCGGCGGGCCGAGCGGCGTGGTGCCGCGCTTCCTCGGTTCCGGCTATCTCGCCTTTACCGTCGACCAGGGCGAGAATTCCGAACGCTATCAGGGCATCGTCGAGCTGAAGGGCGCCTCGCTGGCGGACTGCGTGCATGGCTATTTCCAGCAATCGGAGCAGTTGCAGACCGGCATCCGCGTCGCCGCCCGCCTGACACATGACGAAGCGGGACGACCGGTCTGGCGCGCTGGCGGCATCATGCTGCAGCGCCTGCCACCCACCGGGAGCGGCACCGAGGTGGACGAGGCGGAGGATGCCTGGCGGCGCGCACTAATGCTCATCGGCACCGTAAGCGATGCAGAGTTGGTGGACCGCGAGCTGGCGACCGGCGGGCTGCTGCTTCGCCTTTTCCACGAGGACGGGGTGCGCGTCTACGACGCGCAGCATCTCGGCAGCGCCTGCCGCTGCTCGCGCCAGCGCGTCGAGCATGTGCTGCGTTCCTTCCCGGCGGAGGATCTGGCCGACATGGTTGTCGAGGGGCGCATTACCGCGACCTGCCAGTTCTGCAACACCCTCTACGAGTTCGAGCCGGCGAGCGTGCTGGCGCGCGAGTGATCCCTTCCACCCTTGCGGCAGGCGCAAGGCTTGGTTATGACGGAACGCGAGGGGGCGGCTCAACCGAGGATGCTGTACATGTTATTCTCCCCTGGCGCGACCCGCCGCCTGTTTCTCGCCACGATCGTCCTGGCCGCCGCCGCCTGCCAGGCTGAGCCGCCGCGGCGTCTCACCTTTCCCGACATCACCTTCGCCAACCGCGAGCCGATACGCCTCGACGTGGCGTCGGTGGAGATCGTCAACGAGTATGTGCCCCCGCTCAGCGCCCCCAATGTGGAACACACCTTCCCGGTCAGCATCGCGGTGGCGGCGGAGCGGTGGGGGCGCGAGCGCATCCTCCCCGCCGGTTCGCAGGGCGTGGCGCGGATCGTCGTCCGCGACGCCTCCGCGCGCGAGGCGGGACTGAAGCGCACCGGCGGCGTGCGCGGGCTGTTCACCACCGACCAGTCGGAGCGCTACGACGCCCGCGTCGAGGTGACCGTCGAGGTGCGCGGCGCCGCCGGCAACCGTTCGGGTTACGCCTCGGCGACGGCGCAGCGTTCGCGCACAGTGGCGGAAAACCTCACCCTCAACGAGCGCGAACAGCTCCAGTTCGAGCTGGTCGAGGCGCTGATGAAGGACCTGGACGCCGAGCTCGAGCGCAACATCCGCCAGTACATGTCGCTGCTGCTGCGCTGAGGCGCCGGCGTCGCAGGACCCTCGCCCAACCACTTGATCCGCTTTGCGGCTCGAGCCCACTCCGTGGGAGAGGGCTTCCTTTTCTCCCTCTCCCACAAAGCGGGAGAGGGCCGGGGTGAGGGAGTGCAGCCTCAGTCCGTGCGCAGAAGCCGCGCGGCGTAGAAGCCATCCATGCCGCCTGCCTCCGCCCAGTGGCAGGGCAGGGTGCGCAGATCGCCCGCATCGTCGATCGCCTCGGCCAGGCCGGGCAGTTCCTCCGTCCGCACTGGATCGCGCCGGAAGGCCGCGCCCAGAGGCCCGGCAAGGAAGCTTGCGATGCGGAGCGGGCCTTCCTCGGGCTGCAGGGAGCAGACGCAATAGACCAGCCGGCCGCCGGGCCGCAGCATCCGCGCGGCGGCGGCGAGCAGGCGGTCCTGCAGGGCGGCGAGCCGGCCAAGATCGGCCGGCCGCTTGATCCAGGGCACGTCCGGGTGGCGGCGGATGGTGCCGGTGGCCGAACAGGGCGCGTCCAGCAGCACCGCATCCGAAAGGGCCACGGGCCGATAGTCCGCCGCATCCGCCTCGATCACCCGTGCCTCGAGCCCGAGACGGCCAAGATTGTCGCGCAGGCGCGCAAGGCGCGGCCCGGAACGGTCGAGCGCCGTGACCACTGCCCCCGCCGCCGCCAGTTCCGCCGTCTTGCCCCCCGGCGCGGCACAGAGATCGAGCACCCTTTCGCCCGGTCGCACGCGGAGCAGGCGGGCCGGCAGGGCGGCGGCCGCATCCTGCACCCACCAGGCGCCCTCGGCGAAGCCTGGCAGCTCTTCCACGGGGCCGCCCTCGGTGATGCGCAGGCTTCCCGTGGGCAGCAGCCGGCCATGGAGCCGCGCCGCCCAGTCCCCGGCGGCGCCCTTGAGCGAGAGATCGAGCGGCGGTTCCGCCAGATGCGCGGTGGCGATGGCCCGGCAGGCGGCCTCGCCATAGGCCGCGCTCCAGCTCTCCCAGAGCCAGTCGGGCGTGTTGAGGCGGGGCGCGTCCTGCGCAGCGGTGAGCGCGGCGCCCTCGCGGGCGAGGCGGCGCAGCACCGCATTGACCAGCCCGCGATAAGGGCTGTCCGCGTCAATCGAGGCGACCGCGCCGTGCACCGCCGCATGGGCGGGCGTGGCAAGGAAGAGAAGCTGCGCCGCGCCGAGGCGGAGCGCCGCCCGCGCCGCGCCGGCCGTGCGCGGCAGGGGCCGGGCCAGCAGGGCGCCGACCAGGGCGTCGATCTGGCCCAGCCGGCGCAGCGCGGTCGCCAGCAGCAGGCGCAGGAAGCCCCGGTCCCGCGCCTCGAGCCCGGCGCCCGCCAGCGCCCGGGCCAGCGCCTCGTCGAGCGGCCGGCCGCGCTCGAGCACCGCCTGCAGGGCCTCGCGCGCCAGGAGACGCACTTTCAGGCCGGGCTCGATCTTGGCTTCGGTCGCGCTTATGTCATTATTCACCGCCGCAGTTTATTGTGTCGGGCGATGCCAGAGAAGGCCATGACCGAGAAAGTACTCCTCGTCGTCCACCAGGAGCATTCGGACCCGGGCCGGGTCGCCTGCCAGCTCCACGAGCTTGGCTTCGGCACCGACATCCGCCGGCTCGCCTGCGGCGACCGGCTGCCGGCGAGCATGGACGGACATGCCGGCGTCGTCATCTTCGGCGGGCCGATGAGCGCCAACGACGACATGATCCCCTTCATCCGCGAGGAGCTGGACTGGATCCCGATGGCGGTGGCAAGCGGCCGCCCCTATCTCGGCATCTGCCTCGGCGCCCAGCTTCTGGCGCGCGCGCTCGGCGCCCGGGTCGGGCCCCACCCCGAGGGCCTGCACGAGATCGGCTATTACCCGGTCCGCCCGACCGCGGCGGGACGCGAGCTGTTCGGCGAGGGCTTCCATGCCTATCAGTGGCATGGCGAGGGTTTCGATCTGCCCTCCGGCGCGGTGCGGCTGGCGGAGAGCGCCTATTTCGAGAATCAGGCGATCCGGGTAGGCGAGAGGGCCTTCGGCCTGCAATTCCACCCGGAAGTGACCGAAACCATCATGCGGCGCTGGACCACCAAGGCGGCGCATCGCATGGTGCTGCCCGGCGCGCAATGCCGCGAGCGGCATTTTCGCGGCCATGCCGCCCATGACCGGGCGATCGATGGCTGGCTGCGCCGCTTCCTCTCCGTCTGGCTCGGCCGCGAGCGGCCGGCGCTGGCGGCGGAATAGGGCCAGCGCAGCTCAGTTCGGAGACATCGACAGGGCGTAAGCGTGCGGCTGGCCAGCGGCATTGGCGCGCACCGGGGCGCAGGAGACGGCCAGCAGCAGGGTAAGGCCGGCAATGCGGGCGAGCGCAAGCAGGGGCTGGGGCATGGAATTCATCCTCGCGGCGCGGGCCTTCTGCCCGCTTCCCCGCAATTGCATGCGAAACAGTTTAAAATTCCGCAAAAATTCAAGGTAAATGACCGGCATCGCCTGTCGGTGTGGAATAATCGCCATGTTGCGGCCATCGTATGGCGCGCGGGATGTCGACATGAGCCATGAACTCCCAGTTCGGCTTTCCGTTCGGCAGCAGGATGCCTACGATCTGGAGCCCCTGAATGCGCCCGTGCTTCATTGCGGGGATGAGGTCTGTATCCGCGCCCAGAACAGCGACCCTGCTCACGCTGCGACTGGCCGCCAGAGTGGCGATATCCAGTCCGATGCGCATATCGACGCCTTTCTGCTCGAAAACCGGGCTGAAATCTGAATCCTGGAGCCCGGAGCCACCACCAATCGGAATACTGTTCGGGCGCCAGCCTCTGAATTTCAGCACCCCACGCCGGACAGCGAACAGCTTGCGTCGTCCCAGATCGTGCAACCATTTGTCCGATCCGGCAAATTCCGTGGTCTCGCCGGAGACCGGCAGGGTGACCTTGCCGCTGAACGGGGCGCAGTCATAGTAAAGAACACGGTACAGCTCCTCATCCAGGCTGGCGCAGAGTACCGCGATTTTCTCGATGAAGTTTGGATTGTACCTGTATCGGGCCCTCTCGGCAGACTTGCGCAGATAGCCGCCGTCGATCAGTACCGCGATTCTTGTCTTGCTCATGCAAGGGGTCCGATGCCGTTCCAATGCACCAAGAGCCCCCGCTCCTGAAAAACAGAGCCTCCGCCAGTCGCCCGGCGGAGGCCCCGCTCCATACATGCCTACTTTGAGGCCGTCGAATGTAGACCTAAATCCTAATCTTGCCAGACCGGAGCGTCAAGCCGGCGGCAAGGCGGCGCCCGTCTCCCAGCCTAAACCTTGCCGTCGATGGCGGTCTTGAGGCGGGCGAGCGCCAGGCGGATGCGGGACTTGACGGTGCCGAGCGGCAGGCCCCGTTCGGCGGCGATCTCGCCATGGGACATTTCCCGGTAGAAAGCCAGTTCCAGCATCTCCTTCTGTTCGGCCGGCAGCTCCGCCATGGCGGCGCGGACCCGCTCCTCCGCCTGCATGGCCTCGTAGGCGCTGTCGGCGGCGATCGGGGCCTCGGGCAGCAGCATCGGGTCGGAGGGGTCGAGATCGGCGGGGCGGCTGCGGCGCATGAGGTCGATGCGGCGGTTGCGGGCGATGGTGAAGAGCCAGGTGGCCAGCGAGGATTGCGCCGGATCGAAGGTGGCGGCACGGCGCCAGAGCTGGATCATCGCTTCCTGGGCCAGCTCCTCCGCCTCCTCCGGCGCGCTCCCCAGGCGCATCATGTAACCCTTGAGGCGGGGGGCGAAATGGCCGAACAGCAGGGCGAAAGCCTCCCGGTCGCCGGAGGCGGCGATGGCGCGCACCAGCTCCGCCATGCGCTGCCGGTCGAGCCGGCTGGCCTCTTCTGCCCCGGTGGAGGTCATGG
>JAHCJQ010000134.1 GCA_026126215.1 Alphaproteobacteria bacterium | reverse complement strand
GCTTCTCCGCATCAAGCCCTCGCCCACCATCGCGGTCACCACCAAGGCGGCCGAGCTCAAGGCCGCGGGCCGCGACGTAATCGGTCTCGGCGCCGGCGAGCCCGATTTCGACACGCCCGAGAACATCAAGGCGGCCGGCAAGGCGGCGATCGACCGCGGCGACACGAAATACACCGCCGTGGACGGCACGCCTGCGCTCAAGAAGGCGATCTGCGGCAAGTTCAAGCGCGAGAACGGCCTCGATTACGAGCCCGGGCAGATCACGGTCTCCTCCGGCGGCAAGCAGGTGATCTTCAATGCGCTGCTGGCGACGCTCGATCCTGGCGACGAGGTGATCATCCCGACGCCCTACTGGGTGAGCTATCCAGACATCGTGCTCTTCGCCGGCGGCCGGCCGGTCTTCGTCGAGACCCGCGCCGAGCAGGGCTTCAAGATGCAGCCGGAGCAGCTTGAACGGGCGATCACGCCGCGCACCAAGTGGCTGATCATGAACTCGCCCTCCAATCCCACCGGCGCGGCCTACAATTCGACCGAGATGAAGCGCCTGACCGACGTGCTGGTGCGCCATCCGCATGTCTGGATCCTGACCGACGACATGTACGAGCACCTCGTTTACGACAATTTCGTCTTCGTCACCCCGGCGCAGATCGAACCGCGGCTCTACGAGCGCACCTTGACCATGAACGGCGTCTCGAAGGCCTATTCCATGACCGGCTGGCGCATCGGCTATGCCGGCGGGCCGAAGGAACTGATCAAGGCCATGGGCATGCTGCAGTCGCAAAGCACGTCCAACCCCTGCTCGATCAGCCAGGCGGCGAGCGTCGAGGCCCTGAACGGCCCGCAGGATTTCATCCGCGAGCGCGCGGCGGCCTTCCAGAAGCGGCGCGATCTCGTCGTGGCCATGCTGAACCGGGCGCCGGGGATCCATTGCCCGAAGCCCGAAGGCGCCTTCTACGTCTATCCGAGCTGCGCCGGCACGATCGGCAAGACCGCGCCCTCGGGGAAGGTGATCGGCAACGACCTTGATTTCGTCAACGAGTTGCTGGAGGCCGAGGGGGTCGCGGTCGTGCATGGCGAGGCGTTCGGGCTCAGCCCGCATTTCCGCATCTCCTACGCCACCTCGACGGAGGCGCTGACGCAAGCCTGCACGCGCATCCAGCGCTTCTGCGCCGCGCTGCGCTAGGATCGGATCGGGAGAGGATCATGCGGATCGCGGTTTTCGGTGTCGGTGGCGTCGGCGGCTATTTCGGCGCGCGGCTTGCGGCGAGCGGCGCGGATGTCGTCTTTATCGCGCGTGGGGCGCACCTTGCCGCGATGCAGTCGCGCGGGCTGCGGCTGGAGAGCGGCTTCGGCGACCTGACGCTTGCCCCGGTCACGGCAAGCGACGATCCGGCGGCGATCGGGCCGGTCGATGTGGTCCACTTCACGGTCAAGCTCTACGACGTGGAGAGCGCCGCCGCGCGCCTCAGGCCAATGCTCAAGCCCGATACCGCGGTGATCGCTTTCCAGAACGGCATCGACGCGGAAGAGCGCATCGGGCGCGCCATTCCGGCCGCGCATGTGGTGGGCGGCGTCGCCTATATCTCGGCCACCATCGCCGAGCCCGGTCTGATCCGCCATCTCAACAAGGTGCACAAGCTTGCCTTCGGCGAGATGGATGGCCGTACCTCGCCCAGGCTCGAGGCGCTGCTTGCCGCCTGCCGCAAGGCGGGGTTCGATGCCGAGCTGACGGCGGACATCCGTCGCGCGCTCTGGGAGAAGTTCGTGTTTCTCGCCCCGATGGCGGCGGCTACCGGCGCGACACGCCAGCCCATCGGGCCGATCCTGGCGGATCCGGATCTGCGGCGCCTGTTCAGCGACCTGATCGCCGAGGCGATCGCGGTGGCGCGGACGCAGGGCCTCGAACTGGCGCCGGACATGCTGGAACGGACCATCCGCACCGCCGCCAGCCTGCCCGGAACCATGAAAGCCTCGCTGGCGCACGACCTGGAGAAGGGCGCGCGGCTGGAGATTGAGGGTCTTTCTGGCACCCTGGTGCGCCTGGGCGAGGCGGCTGGGATCGCGGTGCCGACGCACCGGGCGCTCTATGCGGCGCTCAAGCCCTTCGCCGCCGGCCGCAATTCCTGATCCGGGCGCGCAATCGCCCTTGCCAGCCCGGGCGAGACCCGGCCAGAATTCCCGGACAGGGGAGGACGGTTGCGGCCCGAACGCCCGGATGGCGTCGGGGCCCATCGATCCTGGTTCAGTCCGCGTAAAAGAGGCTCTGCCTTAGACGTTTGCCAAGCTTCGCCGCTCCCGCGCGCGCCATTCCGCCGGCCCGTCACCGTCCCCTCGGCAGATAACGGAACGACACAGGGAGAGGCTTGCCATGAACGATCGCAAGGCGAAAGGTCCGCGAACCATTGCATTGGTCGGACCCTATTCGGCGGGCAAGTCGAGCCTGCTCGAAAGCATCCTGTTCGTCACCGGCGTGGTCGGGCGCAAGGGCAAGCCGGGCGAGAGCGCCATGGTTGCCGACAGCGCGCCCGATGCGCGGGAGCGGCAGATGAGCACCGAGATTTCCGTCGCCACAGCGCCCTATCTCGATGACAGCTTCACTTTTCTCGACTGCCCCGGTTCGATCGAGTTCCTGCAGGAGACCATGAATGCCCTGGTCGGCGCGGACGCCGCCGTCGTGGTGTGCGAGCCCGATGCGTCCAAGGCGCTGGTGCTGAGCCCGATCCTGCATTACCTGGCGGAGAAGGGGATACCGCACCTCGTTTTCGTCAACAAGATCGACAAGGCAAGCGGGCCGGTGCGCGACCTCCTGCCCTCCCTGCAGGAGGTTTCCGCCAAGCCGCTGGTGCTGCGCCAGATCCCGATCCGCGAGGGCGAGACGGTCACCGGCTATGTCGATCTCGCCTCGGAGCGTGCATACGTTTATCGCGACAACGCCCCGTCCGAGCGCATCGAGCTGCCCGCGTCGATGACCGAACGGGAAGCGAGCGCACGCTACGAGATGCTGGAGAAGCTCGCCGATTTCGACGAACAGCTCATGGAGACCCTGCTCGAGGAAAAGACCCCGGCGCCGGAACGCATCTTCGCCGACCTGGCGGACGATCTGCGGCAATGCCTGATCGTGCCGGTCCTGCTTGGCTCTGCCATTACCGATCATGGCGTGCGCCGCCTGCTCAAGGCGCTGCGCCACGAAGTGCCGGCGGCTTCCGTGACGGCAGCGCGCGCCGGCGTGCCGCAGGCGGGTCCGGGCGAATGTATCGCGCAGGTGCTGAAAACCTACCACACGGCGCAGAGCGGCAAGCTGTCGCTGGCGCGCATCTGGAGCGGCACGGTGAAGGATGGCGCCATTCTCAATGGCGAGCGGGTCGGCGGCCTGTTCCGCATGAAGGGCGCGGAGGCGCAGAAGATCGCCGAGGCCCAGGCGGGCGAGGTGGTGGCCTTCGGCAGACTGGAAAAGACCGAGACCGGGGCGACGCTCGGCAATGCCCGCGAGCCGGTGACGCCACTGCCGCGCGCCGAACAGCTCAAGCCCGTCTATGCCCTGGCCGTGACCTCGAAGAATCGCAATGACGAGGTGAAGCTCTCGGGCGCGCTGGCCAAAATCTGCGAGGAGGACCCTTCCCTGCATTTCGAGCAGAACCAGGCGACGCGCGAGTTCCTGCTGAGCGGTCAGGGTGACATCCATCTGAAGGTCGCCTTCGCGCGGCTGCGTCACAAGTTCGGTCTCGAGCTGGAAGGCCACCGGCCGAAGATCGCCTATCGCGAGGCGATCCGCCACGGCACCAAGCAGCACGGCCGCTTCAAGCGCCAGAGCGGCGGCCATGGACAGTTTGGCGACGTGCATATCGAGATCAAGCCCCTGCCGCGCGGCGAAGGCTTCCGCTTCGAGAACCGAATCGTCGGCGGCGTAGTGCCCAAGCAGTTCATTCCGGCGGTCGAGGATGGCGTGCGCGAATATCTCCAGGAAGGTCCGCTCGGCTTCCCCGTGGTGGACGTGGCAGTCGCGCTCTATGACGGCTCCTATCACACCGTCGATTCCTCCGAACTCGCCTTCAAGACGGCGGCGCGCCTCGCCATGAGCGAGGGCATGCCGAAATGCGATCCCGTCCTGCTCGAGCCGATCGGGCGCATCGACGTGATGGCACCATCCGAACACACATCGAAGGTCAATTCGCTGCTGACCGGACGGCGCGGGCAGATTCTCGGCTTCGACGCGCGCGAGGGCTGGCCGGGATGGGACTGTGTCAGCGCCTATCTGCCGGAGACGGAGCTGGCGGATCTCATCGTCGAACTGCGCTCGCTCACCCAGGGTGTCGGCACCTTCGTCTATGGCTTCGACCACCTGCAGGAACTTTCCGGGCGGCTCGCGGACGAGATCGTCGCCAAGTTCGGCCGCGGCGCCCACCAGGAACGTAAAGTCTCCAATTTGTAATGATTTCAGAGAGGCTTGAAATCCGAATCTAGAATTACTACCTTACGAAACATGAATATCGGCCGTAATCGCGGCTAGGAAGGAAGAGAAACATGGATATTGACATTGGTATTAACGACAAGAGTCGGAAAGAGATTGCCGAAGGTCTTTCCCATCTTCTTGCTGATACTTACACACTCTATTTGAAGACTCACAATTACCATTGGAACGTCACCGGGCCGATGTTCCAGACGCTGCATACCATGTTCGAGACTCAGTACAACGAACTTGCGCTCGCGGTCGACGAGATCGCGGAACGGATTCGCGCACTCGGCCATTTCGCTCCCGGCAGCTACAAGGCCTATTCGAAACTGTCCTCGGTCAAGGAGGAGGACGGCGTTCCCGATGCGCGCTCGATGATCGCCAACCTGGTGAAGGCGCATGAGCGGACCGCCAAGACGGCGCGCCAGGTCTTTCCCGCCGCCGACAAGGCGAGCGACGAACCGACTGCCGATCTGCTGACGCAGCGCATGCAGTCGCACGAGAAGACCGCCTGGATGCTGCGCAGCCTGCTGGACAAGTGACACGCGGGGCCAGGCGCGGCCGGGGGCCGGCCCACATGGGCGCCCTGCGCTTTTCGTCGTTGCCCCGCTCCGCTCCGATCCGCTATTGACGGTCCGGATTCCATCCGACTTGCAACGGACTGAGGGACGATGCCGCTTTCCCCGCCAGCACCGCGCCGGCACCTGCACGATCGCCGGGTCATCTGTTCCGGCTATCAGCGCGATGACGGCCTGTGGGACATCGAGGGCCGGATCACGGATTCCAAGACCTATGCTCACGAGAAGCGTGTCGGCGAGAAACTGCCCGCCGGCGCGCCCGTGCATGACATGTGGATCCGCATCACCATCGACGACGGGATGCTGGTCCATGATATCGAGGCGGTCACCGATGCTTCGCCCTTTCACATGTGTGGCGATGTGGCGCCCAACTTTCGCCGCCTGATCGGCGTGCGGATCGGCCCCGGCTGGCGCAAGGCGGTGCGCGAGCGGCTCGGCGGGCGGGAAGGCTGCACGCACATGGTGGAACTGCTCGGGCCGCTCGCCACCGTCGCCTTCCAGACCCTGATCGCCGGGCGCGACCCGGACCGCAACACGCCGGAAGCGAAACTGCGCCGGCGGCAGTCGGCGGGGCGCCGGCCCTATTTCATCGATGGCTGCCATGCCTGGGCGAGCGACGGGCCCAATATCCAGCGCGAGTTTCCGCAATTTTACACCGGCCCGGAGAACAAGGCCGAAACCGGCGACTGATCCACGCGCTGCTTCCCGATTCGGGACGGTCCTCACGTTCTCTTGATTCCCGCCGCCCTGCCCTATCATCGAGGGCGTGGTAACCTGTCTGCTTGCCGCCAATTGGGGTGGGAGAAGGAGATCGCGTCATGCTGATCAAGCGGCCAAAGGGCTGGGAAATGAAGGAGCGGGAAGCGACCCCCGAATCCGTCTTCCGTGCGCGCCGGCGCCTCATCGCCGGCCTTGGCCTTGGCGGCATCGCGGCGGGCGGCCTCGGCTATCTTGCCCTGGCCGAGCGCATGCAGGACACTTCGCCGGTGCGCAGCGCCGAGGCGGCCCCCGGCGGCCCCGTGGCCGATCCCTCGGCCTCGCTCTATCCGGCGCCGCGCAATGAAAAATACCAGCTCGACCGGCCGCTCACAGGCGAGCGCTTTGCAACCACTTACAACAACTTCTACGAGTTCGGTTCGCACAAGAACATTCACCAGGAAGCGCAGCGGCTGCGCGTTCGTCCCTGGACGGTGACGATCGACGGGCTGGTGGAGAAGCCACTCACGCTCGGCATCGACGAACTGCTGGCGCGCGTCACCCTGGAGGAGCGCCTCTACCGCCATCGCTGCGTCGAGGCCTGGTCGATGGCCGTTCCCTGGACCGGCTTCGCCTTCGCCGAGCTGGTGGCGCTCGCCCGGCCGCTCTCGACTGCGAAGTACGTCCGCATGGAGACGTTCATGGATCCGTCCATGGCGCCGGCGCAGCGGCAGAGCTGGTATCCCTGGCCCTATGTGGAGGGGCTGACCATTGAGGAAGCGACCAACGAGCTTGCCTTCCTCGCCACCGGCATCTACGGCAAGCCGATGCCCGCGCAGAACGGCGCGCCGCTGCGTCTCGCCGTGCCGTGGAAATACGGCTTCAAGGCGATCAAGTCGATCGTTCGGTTCGAGTTCACCGACCGCCGCCCGAAGAGTTTCTGGGAGGTGATCCAGGGCCAGGAATACGGCTTCTGGGCCAACGTCAATCCCAAGGTGCCCCATCCGCGCTGGAGCCAGGCGACGGAGCAGGTGCTGGGCACCGGCGAGCGGATGCCGACGCAGCTCTATAATGGCTATGGCGAGCATGTCGCCCATCTCTATGCCGACAAGACCGGCGAGCGGCTCTTCATGTGAGGCGGCA
>JAHCJQ010000133.1 GCA_026126215.1 Alphaproteobacteria bacterium | reverse complement strand
CGCCACAAGGGCGAGCCGGTCAATCCGCTCCCCTGGTTGGCGAGCAGCGCAAGGAAGGTCAGCGGCTGATGCGTAATTTCCTCCTCGGAGCGGTTTGCTCGTTCGCCCTGCTGGGCGTCGTCTCGACCTTGGTGCTGCCGCAGGGCGCCAACAGCGCCGCCAGCTCCGAGACCTACCGGCAACTCGATCTTTTCGGCACGATCTTCGAAAAGATCCGTTCCGACTATGTCGACCCGGTCAAGGAGCCGGAACTGATCGAATCGGCGATCAACGGCATGCTGACCTCGCTCGATCCGCATTCGAGCTATCTCAGCCCGAAGAACTACAAGGACATGCAGGTGCAGACCCGTGGCGAGTTCGGCGGGCTCGGGATCGAAGTGACGATGGAGAACGGCCTGGTCAAGGTCGTGGCGCCGATCGACGACACGCCGGCGCAGCGCGCCGGTATCAGGGCCGGCGACCTGATCGAGCAGATCGACGCGCAGCAGATCCAGGGCATGACCCTGCAGGAAGCGGTCGAGAAGATGCGCGGGCCGGTCAATTCGCAGATCCGCCTGATCGTGCGCCGCCCGGGGCAGGAGCAGCCGCTCGAAATGACGCTGACGCGCGCCATCATCAAGGTGCAGTCGGTGCGCGGCCGGCGCGAGGGGACCATCGGCTATATCCGGATCACGACCTTCAACGAACAGACCGAGTCCGGCCTGCGCCGCGAGGTCGAGAAGCTCAAGAGCGAAATCGGGCCGAACATACAGGGCATGGTGCTCGACCTGCGCAACAATCCGGGCGGCCTGCTCGACCAGGCCATCGCCGTGTCCGATGCCTTCCTCAATCAGGGCGAAATCGTTTCGACGCGAGGCAAGCGTAGCGACGACGGGCAGCGCTACAATGCCAAGCGCGGCGACCTGCTCGATGGCAAGCCGCTGGTGGTGCTGGTCAATGGCGGCTCGGCTTCCGCATCGGAGATCGTCGCCGGCGCCCTGCAGGATCACCGGCGCGCGGTCATCCTCGGCACCAAGTCGTTCGGCAAGGGTTCGGTCCAGACCATCATCCCGCTTGGCAACCAGGGCGCCTTGCGGCTGACCACGGCCCGCTACTACACGCCCTCGGGCCGATCGATCCAGGCGACCGGGATCGAGCCCGACGTGTCGGTGGAGCAGAATGGCGAACAGGCGGCCCAGCGGCGCAGCGAGGCGGACCTGAAGAACCACCTGCCGGCAATCGATCGCAATGGCGCGCCGGCCCCGCAAGAGGCCCCGGCCACGCCGGCACCGGGCCGCACCTCCGCGCCTGCGCCGACGGCACCGCAGACGGCGCAGACGCCCGAGACCGACCTGCAGCTCCAGCGCGCGCTCGAACTGCTCCGCGGCGTGTCGTTCCTCAGCACACCGGGCAAGGGCGCGCCGGCCAAGAACTGACCGTCCGCACCGGGGGCAGGATGTTGTGAGGGAGGAACGGGCGCAGAGAGGCCGGCGCAGGATCAATCTGCCCCTCGTCATCGCTCTCGCTATCGTGGCCGGGCTCAGCGGAATGGTCTTTGGCGCCTGGTGGCAGGAGCGCGAGCAGGCCGCACGGGCCAAGCTGGACGAGACCGCGCGTGGCGCCCGGATATCGGTGGTCCTGCCACTGCCGCAGCCGGAACCGGCATCGCGGCCCGAAGCCCGGTTGCCGGCACAGCCGGCGCCGCCATCTCCCGCTGCCCCGCCTGCGGAGCCGACCGTACCGGCCGCGCCGCCCGCGACCACAGCCGAGCAGCAGCAGGAAACGCCGGCGCGACAGGTCCAGGCCCCGCCGGCGCCGGCCCGCGACGCACGGCCGGCGCCTGCGCCGTCACCGCCGCCGCCATCGGCGCCGAAAGTGGAACGCGGCACCGAGCCCGCCAAGCCGGACGAGATCCTGGCGCTTGCCCGTCCGCCCGTGCCGCCCCGGCCAATGATGCCCGAGCCGCAGCCCGGCCCCATCGGCCCGCTGCCGCCGGTGCCCGACCCGGCGCTGGTGCAACCCGGTCCCTATGGACCATTGCCGGTGATCGCCCCGGACGGAAGGCAGGCCTGGCAGGTCTATGCTCGCCCCTTCGACCGCGCCGATCCGCGCCCGCGCATCGCCATCCTGATCGGCGATCTCGGTTTCAGCGTCTCCGCCTCCAACGCCGCCATCGAACGCCTGCCGCAAGGGGTGACACTCGCTTTCGCGCCCTATGCCGAGGACCTGCAGAACTGGATCGGCAAGGCGCGCCTGCACGGACATGAGGTGATGCTGCAATTGCCGATGGAGCCGCTCGATTACCCGACCAATGACCCGGGACCGCGCGCGCTGCTCACCAGCCTTGGCGCCGACGACAACATGCGTCGTCTGGAATGGATGCTTGGCCGTTTTTCCGGCTATGTCGGGGTGACCAACTATATGGGATCGAAATTCACCACTTCCGCCGCCGACATGCGTCCGATCCTCGAAGCGTTGCGCGACCGGGGTCTGCTTTTCGTCGACAGCCGCTCCTCCCAGCGCTCGGTCGCCTGGAGCGTCGCCCGCGAGCTTCGCATGGCCCATGCCGCCAACAACCGCTTCATCGACAACGAGGCATCCCGCCTCTCCATCGATGCCCGTCTCGAGGAACTGGAACGCATCGCGCGCGATCACGGCACGGCACTTGGCATTGGCTATCCCTATCCGGTTACGATCGAGCGCGTTGCTGCCTGGGCGGCGCAGCTCGAGCGCAAGGGCCTGCTGCTTGCGCCCGTCTCCGCCGTGGTGCAACCTCCCGCCGCGTCCAACTGATGCGACTGGCAACCAAGGAGACGGCATTGCGCGAGCTTCCCTACCGGCCCGGCGTCGGCATCATGCTGCTGAACCGCGAGGGCCTGGTTTTCGTCGGCCAGCGCATCGACCGCACCACGGAAGCCTGGCAGATGCCGCAGGGTGGGATCGACGATGACGAAGACCCGCGCGAGGCCGCATTCCGCGAACTGAAGGAAGAGATCGGCACCGACCGGGCCGAACTGGTGGCGGAAAGCGGCGGCTGGATGACCTACGACCTGCCGGCGGAGCTGGTTGGCAAGGTCTGGGGCGGGCGCTACCGCGGCCAGAAGCAGAAATGGTACGCGATGCGATACCTCGGTCATGACCGGGAGATCGATCTCGCCACCGGCCATCCCGAGTTCGATGCCTGGCGCTGGGTGCGGCCCCGGGAGCTGCCGGCGCTGATCGTCCCCTTCAAGCGCGCGCTTTACGAACAGGTCCTGGCCGAGTTCCGCCACCTCCTGCCTGTTTAGGAGAACCGGCATGAGCCGCACCATGCTGCTGGTCCATGGCGCTTTCGCCGGCGCATGGGCCTGGCAACCCTTCCGCGCGCATTTCGAGGCGGCGGGCTGGCGCTGCATCACACCGGACCTGCGCCACCACCAGCCCGGCGCCGACCTCGCGGCGCTCGGGCACACCGGCATCGAGGACTATGCCTCCGACCTCGCCGCGCTCATCGCTACCCTCGACGCACCACCCGTGCTGGTTGGTCATTCGATGGGCGCGCTGCTCTGCCAGAAGCTCGCGGCTCGCGGACTTGGCCGGGCACTGATCCTGCTTGCACCGGCGCCGGGCTGGGGCATCCTGCCATCGAGCGGGCTGGAGGTTCTTTCCCGCTTTGCCCTGCTTCAGTCAGGCGCGGATTTCTGGCGAAAGGCTGTGCCGCCGCGCTTCGACTATGCCGCCGGTTTCGCCCTCGACCGCTTCCCGCCGCCGCGCCAGCGCGAGCTTTATGGCTGTTTTCTGCCCGAGTCGGGCCGGGCGCTCGCGGAGATGCTCTACTGGATGTTCGATCCGCGCCAGGCCAGCGCTGTCGAAGCCCACCGCATTCGCCAGCCGACGCTCTGCCTGGTCGGGCGCGGCGACCGCGTCACGCCGCCAGACACCGTGCGGGCCATTGCCCGCCGCCTGGCCGGCCCGGTGGCACACGAAGAGATCGACGGGCACAGCCACTTCTTGTTGGGCGAGCCGGGTTTCGAGATGATCCTGCAGCGCTGCCAGGCCTGGCTCGCGCGGCTGCCGGGCGGCGGATGAGCCGGAAAGAATGCGCGGTCCGGGCCAGCCTTCAGTGCGGCTGGCCGCTCTCGCCCATCAGTTCGAGATAGGCAAGCCGCGCCTCGAGAGACTGGCGCAACATCTCGTCCTCGCCGGCTTCCTCGATCCGCTCGCGCAGCTCCGCGATGCGGCGCGGCAACGCAGCCTGATCTACGTCCTTCTGCGCCGTCGCCTCCTCGACCAGGACGGTGAGGCGATCGCTCGACACCTCGGCGAAGCCGCCGGCCACGAAGATGCGCTCGACCAGCCGCTCGCCCTCGTAGATATCGACAGCGCCGGGCCGCAGCATGGAGATGACCGGTTGATGCCCGCTCAGCACGCCGAAATCGCCCTCCTGCCCCGGCACCACGACCATGTCCGCCTCGGTGGCGAGGAGAAGTCGCTCCGGCGATACCAGTTCGAACGTCACCTTGTCGGCCATGGTCTGCTGCTCCGGTACGGGGTCGGACGGCGAAGGACGCTCAGGCCGCCTCGGCGGCGAGGCGCTTGGCCTTCTCGATCGCGTCGTCGATCGTGCCAACCATGTAGAAGGCGGCTTCCGGCAGGTGATCATGCTTGCCCTCGACGATCTCCTTGAAGCCGCGGATCGTCTCGGCCAGCGGCACCTGCACGCCGGGGAAGCCGGTAAAGACCTGCGCCACGTCGAAGGGCTGGCTCAGGAAGCGCTGGATCTTGCGCGCGCGGGCGACGGTGAGCTTGTCTTCTTCCGATAGCTCGTCCATGCCCAGGATGGCGATGATGTCCTGCAGGGACTTGTAGGTCTGCAGCACCTGCTGCACCAGGCGCGCCACTTGGTAATGCTCGGCGCCCACCACGCGCGGATCGAGCACGCGCGAGGTCGAGTCGAGCGGATCGACCGCCGGATAGATGCCAAGTTCGGCGATCTGACGGGACAGCACCGTGGTCGCGTCCAGGTGGGCGAAAGACGTGGCAGGCGCCGGGTCTGTCAGGTCGTCGGCGGGCACGTAGATGGCCTGCACCGAAGTGATCGAACCCTTGGTGGTGGAGGTGATGCGCTCCTGCAGCGCGCCCATGTCGGTCGCCAGAGTAGGCTGATAGCCCACCGCCGAGGGGATGCGGCCAAGCAGCGCCGACACTTCCGAGCCGGCCTGCGTGAAGCGGAAGATGTTGTCCACGAAGAACAGCACGTCCTGGCCCTCGACGTCGCGGAAATACTCGGCGACGGTAAGCCCGGTCAGCGCCACGCGCGCGCGCGCGCCCGGCGGCTCGTTCATCTGTCCATAGACCAGCGCCACCTTCGATCCCGGGCCGTCCAGCTTGATGACGCCCGATTCGATCATCTCATGATAGAGGTCGTTGCCCTCGCGCGTGCGCTCGCCGACGCCGGCAAAGACCGAATAGCCGCCGTGCGTCTTGGCGATGTTATTGATCAGCTCCATGATCAGCACGGTCTTGCCGACGCCGGCACCGCCGAACAGGCCGATCTTGCCGCCCTTGGCGTAGGGAGCCAACAGGTCGACGACCTTGATGCCGGTAACCAGGATCTCCGTTTCCGTCGACTGGTCGGTGAAGGTGGGGGCTTCGGCATGGATCGGCGCCGTGCGCTTGGCCCCGACCGGGCCGCGCTCGTCGATCGGCTGGCCGATCACGTTGATGATGCGCCCGAGCGTCTCGGGGCCGACCGGCACCGCGATCGGCGAGCCGGTATCGGTCACTTCCATGCCGCGCACCAGGCCGTCCGTCGAGTCCATGGCGATGGTGCGTACCGTGCTCTCGCCCAGATGCTGCGCCACTTCGAGCACCAGCAGGTTCCCCTTGTTGTCGCAATGAAGCGCGTTGAGGATCGCCGGCAGGTCTTCGGGGAACTGCACGTCGACGACGGCGCCGATGACCTGCGTGATCTTGCCAACAACGTTGCTTGCCATGTCTTGAGCTCCTTGAAGGCGCGGTCCGGTCAGACCGCTTCCGCGCCGGAAATGATCTCGATGAGTTCCTTGGTGATGACCGCCTGGCGGTTGCGGTTGTAGACGAGGGTCAGCTTCTTGATCATCTCGCCGGCATTGCGTGTCGCGTTGTCCATCGCCGTCATGCGCGCGCCCTGCTCGGACGCCTGGTTCTCCAGCAGCGCGCGGTAGATCTGGACCGCGAGGTTGCGCGGCAGGAGACGGTCGAGGATCTGCTCCTCGTCCGGCTCATACTCGTAGGCCGCGCCGCCGAGATCCACCGGTTCGCTGCCGGCAACGGCCGCCGGAATGAGCTGCTGCTCGGTCACCACCTGGGAGATCGCCGAACGGAAGTGATTATAGAAGATCGTGCAGATGTCGAACTCGCCCTTCTCGAACATCTCCATGACCTTCGCCTTGACGCCGTCCGCATCGGAGAAGGCAAGGCGCTTGCCTTTCGTCGCCTCCATCGAATCGACGATGTGCTTCGCCAGGTCGCGGCGCAGGATGTCGCGGCCCTTGCGGCCGACGCAGAGGATCTTGACCTCCTTGCCCGCCAGCAGGAGTTCCTGCGCCTTGCGGCGCGCCGCGCGCGCGATCGATGAATTGAAGGCCCCGCACAGGCCGCGATCGGCGGTGGCGACCACGAGAAGATGGACCTGATCCCGGCCGGTGCCGTTTAGAAGCCGCGGCGCGTTGTCATTTCCCGCCTGGCCAGCCGCCAGCGAGGCAAGCATCCGCTCCATCCGCTCGGCATAGGGACGCGCCGCCTGCGCCGCTTCCTGCGCCCGGCGCAGCTTGGAGGCGGCCACCGTCTTCATCGCCTTCGTGATCTTCTGCGTCGACTTGACGCTGTTGATCCGGATGCGGAGTGATTTGAGTGAAGGCATTTCGGCTCAGTCCCCTCGGGTCTCGCCGCCGCTCTCA
>JAHCJQ010000132.1 GCA_026126215.1 Alphaproteobacteria bacterium | reverse complement strand
GGCAAGCAGATCGACATCAAGCTGCGCCGCGGCGTGAAGTTCCATAACGGCGATCCCTTCTCGGCCGAGGACGTGAAGTTCACCTACGACCGCATCCTCGCGCCCGACAACACCCATTCCTACCGCCAGGCCTTCGTCGAGCTGATCGAGCGCGTGGACGTGGTCGCGGCCGACCAGGTCCGGCTGGTGCTGAAGGGCCCCTGGCCTGCCTTCTTCACCTCGGCCCGTTACGCGATGCAGGGTATCCTGCCCAAGGCCTATTACGAGAAGGTCGGCCCGAGAGGCTTCCAGCAGAAGCCGGTCGGCACCGGACCGTTCAAGCTCGTGGAATCCCAGGCCGGCGAATGGAACCGCTTCGAGGCCAATGCGGATTACTGGGCCGGTTCGCCCAAGGTGAAGACGGTCAATGTGCGCCTGGTCAAGGAGCCGTTCACCCGCTTTGCCATGCTGGAGCGGGGCGAGGCCGACATCATCGTCGGCCTGACCGGCCCGCTGCTCGAGCGCATCCGGCAGAACCCGAAGATGCGCATCGCCTCGTCGAAACATTCGGGCACCTCGGCCATGCATTTCGGCCGCAAGGAGTTCCCGGAGGCGAAGGACCGGCGCGTGCGGCTCGCCGTCGCCCATGCGATGAACCTCGACGAGATCGGCCGCACCATCCTGGGCGGGGTGTGCGAGCGCGCGAGCAGCATCTTCACGCCGGCGACCTTCGGGCATCTCGAAGGCCTGTCGCTCATCCCGCACGATCCGGCGAAGGCGAAGGCGCTGCTGGCCGAGGCCGGCATCAAGCCCGGCCATCTGGTCTCCTTCTCGCTGCACACGGAATCGTTCGGCTCCCTGCCCAACGGCCCGCAGGTGCTGGAAGCCATCGCCGGCAACCTGGAGGCGGTCGGCCTCAAGCTCGAACGCCGGCCGCTCGATACCGGGGCCTGGATGGCGATGATGCGCGGCGGCAAGCAGCCGGGCATCGTCTATGGTCCTTCCTCGCTGCCCGACGATGGCGGCGAGACGATCAACGGCTGGTATGCCTCCTGGTCCGTCTGGTCGGCCGGCAACGTCAACGTGCCGGAATATGACGAGATCTTCCGCAAGCAGCTCCAGATCTCCGACCCGGAGGAGCGCAAGAAGGTGCTGCAGCAGTTCGCGAAGCTCGAACATGAGCGGCTGGAGGCGGTCCCGCTCTACTGGTGCAGCACGCCGTTCGCAGTCGGCGCGCGCGTCAAGCGCTGGGAGCCGGGGGTTTCGAGCGGCTATCACATGAACCTGGTCAATCTGGAACTGGCGGACTGACCCTCTGCCGCGCCGCCGCCGGGAGGGCAGACCTTCCGGTGGCGGCGCTTTCTTCTGCTTCCCGAGACCTGAGCCCGCGGCCGGCCATGCTCCGGCCATCAATCTGCCCGGATTGGCAGGGACGATCTTTCCCACCGCGGGCGCGCGGATTGCCGCCCGCCGGAACGAAGGGGAAAGACCATGCGGAACATCTCGAAACTGGGCCTCGCCGTCGCGGCGGCGGTGATCCTTGGCGGCGCCGCCACCGCCAGCGCCCAGCCGGCCGGCACGCCGAAGACCAGCAATCCGGTGCCGATGGATTGCGCCCGCCTGACCGACCAGGGCGCCAAGGCGGAATGCGTGCGCGCGCAGGAGCGCCAGCGCAATGCCGGTCAGGGCCAGGTGCATGGCACCGGCGTCGGCAAGGGCAAGGGCCAGGGTGCGGGCGTCGGCCAGGGCTCCGGCCAGGGCGCGAGCAAGGGCACCGGCCAGCTCAAGAAGAACTGAAGCGAGGGGGCGGGTCGAGGAACCGTCTGCCATGGCCGGCATATCGCGTTGTCGTGACTCCCCGTCGGCCACGAATGCGCGATACTTGAGCCATGGCAGACCCCTTCACCATTCGCATCTTGGTGCCCGACGGCGACCCGGAAGGCGTGCGTCTGTTCGATCGCATGAACTGGACCGGGCTTGGGGTCGCCTTCCCCCGCGCCAGGTGGCAGGAGGTGCGCAAGCGGCCGGAACTGCAACGGACGGGCATTTACATCCTCGCTGGCTATGGCAGCCAGGATGACGATCTGCCCACGCTTTATATCGGACAGGCCGACGGCGTGGGGGCCGCATCGAATCCCATTATTCGGCCAAGGAATTCTGGGACCGGGCTGTCGTATTCGTCTCGGACAGTGGCGGATTGAACCGCGCCCATGTCACCTGGCTCGAATACGCGCTGGTCAAAAGAGCCAACGAGGCCCGGCGCTGTCATCTCGACAACGGCAACTCTCCGCAGGAGCCAGCCCTGAGCGAGGCGGAGAAGGCGGATACGCGCGCGTTCCTGAAGGAGATCCTGCAGATTCTGCCGCTCGCCGGATTGCGGGCATTCGAGATACCGAAGGCGGTCGCCTCGCCCGAGGCCGCCGACCCTGCCATTGTCCCGCTCGCGAAAGGCGCGGGACCGGACACCATCATCGTGCCGGCGCAGAAAGAGGGCTTCGAGAGAGTCTTTCTCGGCGAGGATTGCTGGCATGCAGTCCGAATTTCGGGCGGGATGCTGGACCGGATCAAGTACATCGCCGGCTACCAGACCCAGCCGGTCTCCGCCATCACCCATTATGCGCCGGTGTCGCGGATCGAGCCCTACGGCGAGGAGGGGAAATACAAGCTGGTCTTTTCGGAGAAGGCCAAACCCATTGGCCCGATCCCCTTCGCCGATGCCCCGCAGGGCGCCATGCAGGGGACACGTTATACGACCTTCGCGAAGCTCCAGTCCGCGACCAGACTGAGCGATCTCTTGGGAAAAAGCTGATCTGGTGGCAGCCGGAGCGCCGAAGGCTTTGGCATTGCGCGGGCTACCTGTCGAGGCTGCCCCGGCAAAACGCCCAACCTCTTAATCCGATTGGCGCGCCCGACACGATTCGAACGTGTGACCTTTGCCTTCGGAGGGCAACGCTCTATCCAGCTGAGCTACGGGCGCGTCGGGGCGGAACATAGGCCATGGCGCCGGCCGGCGCAAGCCGCCCCCCGCGCCCGCCCCGGCCGCCCGTCCCGGCGGCTCAGCTGCCCTGGGGCCGGCTCCGTGTCAGTTCGAGGAAGATATCCTCAAGGTCGCCTTCCTCGGTCGAGAGGTCGCGGATGGTGAGGCCCGCGCCAGCCACGGCGGCGAGGATTTCGCCCACTTCGGTCTGGTTCGGCCGGTAGGTGAGCTGGAGCCGGTGCGGCGGGTCGAGCTCGCCCTGGAAGCGGGCGAGGGCGGCAGGCAGGCTCTCCAGCCGCTCCGCCACCGTGATCCGGAGCTGCTTGCGGTCGATGCGCGCGAGCAGTGCCTCCGTCCGGTCGCAGGCCACCACCTCGCCATGGTTGATGATGGCGACATGGTCGCAGAGCGCCTCCGCCTCCTCCAGGTAATGGGTGGTGAGCAGCACTGTGGTGCCGCGCCGGTTCAGATCGCGCACATAGTCCCAGAGCTGCTGGCGCAACTCGACGTCGACGCCGGCGGTGGGCTCGTCCAGCACCAGGACCGGCGGCGAATGGACCAGCGCCTTGCCGACCAGGAGCCGCCTTCGCATGCCGCCCGAGAGCGAGCGGGCATAGGCATTGGCCTGCCCGGTCAGGTGCATGGCGGCGAGGATCTCGTCGGTCCGCCGCTCCGCCTTCGGCACGCCGTAGAGGCCGGCCTGGAATTCCAGCACCTCGCGCGGGGTGAAGAAGGGGTCGATATTGAGTTCCTGCGGCACCACGCCGATCGAGGCCCGCGCCCGGCGCGGCGCCCGCTCGATATCGAAGCCCCAGATGATGCACTGGCCGGCGGTCTTGTTGATCAGGCCGGCCATGATGTTGATGAAGGTCGACTTTCCGGCGCCGTTGGGCCCGAGCAGGCCGAAGAAGGAGCCGCGCGGAATGGCGAGGTCGATGCCCTTCAGCGCCTCCTTGGCCGGCAGGCGCCCGCGCGCTGCATAGGTTTTCTTCAGGCCGCGCGCCTCGATGGCGTTGGCGGGGGCGGGGTCGGGGACGATGTCGCGGACGGCCTGCATCGGCGGAACCTGACGGGAGGGCGGGGCGGCGGTTGATTGCCGGGCGGCAATCGGTATCATTCGCCGCGCGCCGCGGTCAATCGTTCCACGGGCGCGGCTTCTCGGAGGATGCGGATGAGCGAGGCGGAACTGGCGGAAACCGTGCTGGTGGATGAGCCGAAGGTCGCCTGCGACGGCGGCGACGGCCCGCTCGGCCATCCCCGCGTCTATCTCAACATGGGCGAGCGGGACCGCATCGACTGCCCCTATTGCGGCCGCGTCTTCAAGCTGAAGCCGGGCGCGCGCCGAACCTCGCATGGCCACTGAGGCGCCGGCAGGGGGACGACGGCACCGGGTCTATCTGGTCGACGGCTCCGGCTACATCTTCCGCGCCTATCACGCCCTGCCGCCGCGCCAGCGCGGCGACGGCATGCCGGTCGGCGCCGTCTTCGGCTTCTGCAACATGCTCTACAAGCTGATCGAGGACATGCTGAGCGACGGCACGGTCAGCCACGCGGCGGTGATCTTCGATGCCGGCCGCCACACTTTCCGCAACGACATCTACCCCGAATACAAGGCCAACCGGCCGGAGGCGCCGGAAGACCTGGTGCCGCAATTCCCGCTGTTCCGCGACGCGGTGCGCGCCTTCAACCTGCCCTGCATCGAGCAGGACGGCTTCGAGGCGGACGACCTGATCGCGAGCTATGCCCGCGCGGCGCGGGAGCAGGGGGCGGAGGTGGTCATCATCTCCTCCGACAAGGACCTGATGCAGCTCGTCAACGACGATGTCGGCATGCGCGACCCGATCAGGGATCGCCCGATCGGCCAAGCGGAAGTGATGGAGAAATTCGGCGTCCCGCCCTCGAAGGTGGTCGACGTGCAGGCGCTCGCCGGAGATTCCACCGACAACGTGCCCGGCGTGCCCGGCATCGGCATCAAGACCGCCGCCCAGCTCATCAATGAATATGGCGATCTCGATACCCTGCTCGCCCGGGCCGGCGAGATCAAACAGCCGAAACGCCGCGAGAGCCTGCTTGGCCATGCCGAGGCGGCGCGGATCAGCCGCGAGCTGGTCCGCCTCAAGGACGACGTGCCGCTGAGCCATGGGCTCGACGATCTCGCCTTCCGCGCGCCGCAGCCCGAAACCCTGCTCGGCTTCCTGAAGGAGATGGAGTTCCATCGCCTGCGCGAGCGGGCGCAGGCGCGCTTTGCCAGCGGCGAGCCGGTCGTCGATGACGGCCTGCTGCCGGAGGGCGAGCGGGCGACGCCTGAGCCGGAGCAAGCGGCTCCCGCCTACGAACTGGTGCAGGAGTTGCCGGCGCTCGATCGCTGGATCGCGCGGGCGCGCGCCGCCGGGCAGCTCGCGGTCGATACGGAGACCACCTCCCTCGACACGATGCGGGCCGATCTGGTCGGCATCTCGCTGGCGCTCGCACCGGGCGATGCCTGCTACATCCCGCTCGCCCACAAGGGACGCCCGGCCCAGGGCGCGCTGGCGCTGGAGGGCGAGACGGCGGGCGAGGCGCCGCCGCAGATCCCGGCGGCGGAGGCGCTGGCGCGGCTCAAGCCACTGCTTGAGGACCCCGCCGTGCTCAAGGTCGGGCAGAACATCAAGTACGATGCGCAGATCTTCGCCCGTCTCGGGATCGATATCGCGCCGGTCGACGACACGATGCTGTTGAGCTTCGTGCTGGATAACGGCCTGCACGGCCATGGCATGGACGAGCTTTCCGAGCTGCATCTTGGCCACAAGACGATCTCCTTCGCCGAGGTTGCCGGCAGCGGCAAGTCGCAGGTGACATTCGACCATGTCCCGCTCGAGAGGGCGCTGGCCTACGCGGCCGAGGATGCCGATGTCACCCTGCGGCTGCACCGGCTGCTCCGGCCGCGCCTGCTCGCCCAGCGCATGGTTTCGGTCTACGAGACGCTCGAACGCCCGCTCATCCCCGTGCTGCGCGCCATGGAAGCGGAGGGCGTGCGGATCGATGTCGATGTCCTGCGCGAGCTCTCCGCCGATTTCGCCCGGCGCATGGTGGAGCTGGAGGGCGAGATCCACCGCCTTGCCGGCGAGGAATTCAATATCGGCTCGCCCAAGCAGCTGGGCGAGATCCTGTTCGAGAAGATGAGCCTCGGCGGCGGGCGCAAGGGCAAGACCGGCGCCTGGGGGACCGGCGCCGACGTGCTGGAGGAACTGGCCGCGCAAGGGCACGACCTGCCGGCGCGGGTGCTGGACTGGCGGCAGCTCTCGAAGCTCAAGAGCACCTATACCGACGCGCTGCAGACGCAGATCAACCCGCGGACCGGGCGCGTGCACACGACCTATGCCCAGGCCGCCACCTCGACCGGACGGCTTGCCTCCAGCGACCCCAACCTGCAGAACATCCCGGTGCGCACCGAGGACGGGCGCAAGATCCGCCGCGCCTTCGTGGCGGACCCGGGATGGAAGCTGCTCTCCGCCGACTATTCGCAGATCGAGCTGCGCCTGCTCGCCCATATCGCCGATATCGGCGCCCTCAAGGAAGCCTTCGCGAAGGGCATCGATATCCACGCCCTCACCGCCTCCCAGGTCTTCGACCTGCCGATCGAGGGCATGGACCCGATGGTCCGCCGGTCCGCCAAGGCGATCAATTTCGGCATCATCTACGGCATGAGTTCCTTCGGCCTGGCGCAGCAACTCGGCATCCCGCAGGGCGAGGCGAAACGCTATATTGACGCCTATTTCGCCCGCTATCCCGGCATCCGCGACTATATGGAGCGCACCAAGGAACAGGCGCGCGCCAGCGGGCACGTCACCACCATCTTCGGCCGGCGCTGCCACTTCCCCGGCATCCGCGACAAGAACCCGGCGCGGCGCAATTTCCAGGAACGGGCGGCGATCAACGCGCCGATCCAGGGCTCGGCCGCCGACATCATCAAGCGCGCCATGATCCGCATGCCGGA
>JAHCJQ010000131.1 GCA_026126215.1 Alphaproteobacteria bacterium | reverse complement strand
TCCCGACTCGATCTTCATTCCCGAATGCTGGCACGAAGTGGCAGCAAGGGAAACTGCGCGGAGCGGCGCTCCCTCACCCCGGCCCTCTCCCGCAAGCGGGAGAGGGAGAAGAGAGCCGCCTTCTCCCGCGAGCGGGAGAGGGAGAAGAGAGCAGCCCTCTCCCACAACGTGGGCTTGAGCCGCGAAGCGGATCAAGTGGTTGGGTGAGGGTCGGCCCGCGGCAAGCCAAATTTTGCGACGGGCCACTAGGCCGCCAACTCGACCAACCGCCCCTCCTGCAGGGTGACCATACGGTCCATGCGGGCGGCCAGTTCCGAATTGTGCGTCGCGATCAGCGCCGCCAGCCCCTGGTTGCGCACCAGCCCCAGAAGTTCTGAGAAAACCAGCTCCGCCGTCCGGTGATCCAGATTGCCGGTCGGCTCGTCGGCGAGCAGCACCTTCGGCCCGTTGGCGACGGCGCGGGCGATGGCCACCCGCTGCTGTTCGCCGCCGGAAAGCCGTGCCGGCCGATGCGAAAGGCGCGCGCCGAGCCCAAGCGACTCGAGCAGCGCCCTCGCGCGAAGCCGCGCCTCCGAGCGACTGCGGCCGGCAATCAGTTGCGGCAGCACCACATTCTCCAGCGCGGAGAATTCGGGGAGCAGATGATGGAACTGGTAGACGAAGCCAAGAAGGTCGCGGCGCACGCGGGTTCGCTCGTCGTCGCTCATGCCGGAGCAGGACCGGCCCTGCACGAAGACCTCGCCGCCATCGGGCGGTTCCAGCAGACCGGCAACATGCAGCAAGGTCGATTTGCCGGCGCCGGAGGGGCCGACCAGGGCCACGACCTCGCCGGCGCGAACCAGCAGGTCGACCCCGCGCAGCACCTTGAGCGCCTCGCCCGCCTGCGCGTAGGTGCGCACCACGCCCTGCAGCCGCAGGCCCTCACTCATAACGCAGCGCCTCCACCGGATCGAGACGCGCGGCGCGCCAGGACGGATAGACGGTGGCGAGGAAGGAGAGGCCAAGCGCCATCAGCACCACGCCCACCACTTCCATCCCGTCGATCTTCGCCGGGAGGCGCGAAAGAAATCGGATCTCGGGCGCGAAGAGTTCGGCTCCGGTCAGCCCCTCCAGCCAGACCCGGATGGTGTCGATGTTCGCCGCGAAGGACAGGCCAAGAATGAAGCCCAGCACCGTGCCCAGCACGCCGACCGCCGCCCCGCTCAGGAAGAAGATGCGCATGACGCTGCCGCGCGTGGCACCCATGGTGCGCAGGATGGCGATGTCGCGCCCCTTGTCCTTCACCAGCATGATCAGGCTCGAGATGATGTTGAAGGCCGCCACCAGGATGATCAGCGAGAGAATCAGGAACATGACGTTCCGTTCCACCTGGAGCGCGTTGAAGAAATGCGCGTTCGACTGCTGCCAGTCGAAGAGGTAGGCGCGCCCCTGCAGCATCTGGCCAAGCTGGCGGCGCATGGGCACGGCGAGTTCCGCGTCGCGCAGCATGACTTCGATGCCGCTTACCGCCTCGCCATAGCGGAAATAGACCTGGGCCTGGGGCAGCGGCATGAAGGTGTAGCCGTTGTCATACTCGTACATGCCGATATCGAAGGTCGCCACCAGCCGGTATTGCTGCAGGCGCGGCACGAATCCGAAGGCGGTGGCGCTGCCCTGCGGCGAGATCAGGGTCACGCGGTCGCCGATCCTGAGCCCGAGTCGCCCGGCCAGGCGGGCGCCCATGACGACGACTTCCTCGGCGGCGAAATCGTCCAGCGTGCCGGCGACGATGGAGCGCGCGACGAGAGAATCGCCCCGAAGGTCCTCGGGCCTGATGCCGCGCACCACGGAAAAGGAGGCGACATTGTTGGCCGAAGCCATCACCTGCCCCTCCGCCACCGGGATCGCGCGCACCACCCCGTCGATGCCGCGAATGGTCAGGGCCAGCTCATCGAAATTCTCCAGCTTGCGGTCGATGCCCTGCACCAGCAGATGACCATTGAGCCCGAGAATGCGACCGAGCAGTTCGGCGCGGAAGCCGTTCATTACCGCCATGACGATGATCAGCGTGGCGACGCCGAGCCCGATGCCGAGCAGGGAGAAGCCGGCGATCACCGAAATGAAGCCTTCCTGCCGGCGGGCGCGCAGATAGCGCGCCGCCATCGTCCATTCAAAGGTGGAAAAGATCATGCGAGCTTCGCCAGGGCGGCTTCGGCGCTGAGTTCCGCACGTTCCCCGCCGGCGCGCCGCTTGAGTTCCACCGTGCCGGCCTTGACGCCGCGCGGCCCGACCAGGATCTGCCAGGGCAGGCCGATCAGGTCCATGTTGGCGAACTTGGCGCCGGCGCGCTCCTCGGTATCGTCGTAGAGAACCTCGATGCCGGCCGCGCGCAGCCGGCCATAGAGCTCTTCCGCCGCCTTGCCGCAGGCGGCATCGTCCGCCTTGACGTTGATCAGCCCCACCTTGAATGGCGCCACCGCGTCCGGCCAGACGATGCCGTTCGCGTCGTGGCTCGCCTCGATGATGGCGCCCGCCAGCCGCGAGACGCCGATGCCGTAGGAGCCCATGTGCAGCGGCACCATCTCGCCGGTCGGGCCGCTCACCTCGGCGCGCATCGGAGCCGAATACTTGGTGCCGAAATAGAAGATGTGCCCGACCTCGATCCCGCGCGCCTCGATGCGGCGCGCCTCGGGCAGGGCCGCGAAACGCGCCGGATCGTGCTTCTCGTCGGTCGCCGCGTAGCGGGACGCCCAGCGGTCGACCAAGGGCTGCAGGTCGGCCTCGTAATCCACCGCTTCGCCGAGCACGTCGAAATCGATCAGCTCGCGGTCGCAATAGACCTGGCTCTCTCCCGTCTCCGCCAGGATGATGAATTCATGGCTGAGATCGCCGCCGATCGGCCCCGTATCGGCCTGCATCGGGATCGCCTTGAGGCCCATGCGGGCAAAGGTGCGGAGATAGGCGACAAACATCTTGTTATAGGCGCGACGCGCGCCGGCCTGGTCGAGATCGAACGAGTAGCTGTCCTTCATCAGGAATTCCCGGCCACGCATCACGCCGAAGCGCGGCCGGACCTCGTCGCGGAACTTCCATTGGATATGGTAGAGAAGCTTCGGCAGTTCCCGATAGCTGCGGACGCTGTCGCGGAAGATGACGGTGATCAGCTCCTCGTTGGTCGGGCCGTAGAGCATGTCGCGCTCGTGACGGTCCTTGATGCGAAGCATCTCCTTGCCGTAATCCTCGTAGCGGCCGCTCTCGCGCCAGAGATCCGCCGACTGGATGGTCGGCATCAGCAGCTCCTGGCAGCCGGCCGCGTCCTGCTCCTCGCGGACGATCTGCTCGATCCGCCTGAGCACTCGGAAGCCGAGAGGCAGCCAGGAATAAATCCCGGCAGACGCCTGGCGGATCAGCCCGGCCCGCAACATGAGCCGGTGCGAGACGATCTGCGCCTCGCTCGGATTCTCCTTGAGGGTTGGCAGGAAATAACGGGACAGGCGCATGCGGAGACCCTGGTCTGGCGGCCCGCCTCGGGCCGGACGGAAGGCCTGAGTATTAGGCTGCCCAAGGGCTTAAAGCAACGCGCTTATGGCCTGTTCCAGAGAGCTTGATCAGACTACGCCGGCCCTGCGGCAGGCTTCGCGGACGAGCGCCAGGACATGCGCGCCCACCGGCTGGTCGTTGAGCCGGACATCGCCCTCGAGCGTCCCGATACTGACCTCGCCGACGCCGACCTTGGAGAGCTCCAGACCCGCCGGCGGACCCGCCGTCACGGCGCCAAGCGGCGTTTCGAGATCGATCACGATTCGCTCCGGCAGCGCGGTGAGACCGGCGGCGCGGCTGGAGGGCAGGTCCGCCGGCGCGACCTTGCGCCCGCGGACATCGACGCCGGGCAGATAGGCGGCATCGCCCTCCGCCGCCTGGCGCAGGATCCGCCGGCAATCCTCGGCGCTGATCGTCACCTGCACGCCGGCCTCGACGCGCGACGCGGAGCGCGCCTCGAACTGTCCATGGCCCAGCCCCGACGCCCAGAGGCCGGGCACCAGCAGAAAGCCGGTCATGGAGATCACCCGCAGGTTCTGCGCGTTCATGGGTGGCAGGCTAGCAGGCCCCGCTGAAGAAACGGTTATCGGCGGAAGGCGGACCTTGCCGACACAATTCCTCTCGGTCAGAGTCTCAAACAGCGACTCGCCAGCGATCCTGAGGGGGGATCCCATGCTCGAAAGACTGTTCCAGCTCCAGGCACACGGCACCAATGTGCAGCGCGAAGCCATGGCCGGACTCACCACCTTTCTCACCATGGCCTACATCATCTTCGTCAATCCCGGCATCCTGTCTCAGGCAGGCATGGATTTCGGCGCGGTGTTCATGGCCACCTGCCTTGCCGCCGCCTTCGGCACCGCGGTGATGGGCCTCTATGCCAACTATCCGATCGCCATGGCGCCGGGCATGGGCCTCAACGCCTATTTCGCCTTCGGCGTGGTGCTCGGCATGAAGATAAGCTGGCAGGTGGCGCTGGGCGCGGTGTTCATCTCCGGCGTCATTTTCTTCCTGATCAGCCTGTTCAAGGTCCGGGAATGGATCATCAATGCCATCCCGCTTTCAATGAAGCTTGGCATCGCCGGCGGCATCGGCCTGTTCCTCGCCATCATCGCGCTGGAAAACGCCAAGATCGTCGTCGATCACCCGGCGACCCTGGTGACGCTCGGCGACGTGCGCAGCCTGCCGGTCCTGCTCGCGGCGCTGGGCTTCGCGCTGATCGCCGCCCTCTCCTACCGGAGGGTTCCCGGCGCCATCATCATTTCCATCCTCGCCGTAACCATCGTCTCGGTGCTGCTCGGCCTCTCGGAATACAAGGGCATCGCCTCGGCGCCGCCCTCGATGGCGCCGACCTTCCTGCAGATGGATCTAAAGGGCGCCATCGAGATCGGGCTGTGGTCGATCATCTTCGTCTTCCTGTTCGTCGACCTGTTCGACACGTCGGGCACCCTGATCGGCGTCTCCCATCGCGGCGGGTTCCTCGACAAGGAAGGCAAGCTGCCGCGGCTCAACCGGGCGCTGGTCGCCGATTCATCGGCCACCATGGTCGGCGCCGCGCTCGGCACCTCCACCACCACAAGCTATATCGAGAGCGCCTCGGGCGTCGATGCGGGCGGGCGTACCGGACTCACGGCGCTGGTGGTGGCGATCCTGTTCCTTGCCGCCATTTTCCTCGCGCCGCTCGCCGGAACGGTGCCGGCCTGGGCCACCGCGCCGGCGCTGCTCTATGTCGCCTGTCTCATGGCGCGCGGTCTCAAGGATCTCGACTGGGAAGACGTGACCGAATACGTGCCGGCGATGGTCACCGCCATCACCACGCCGCTCACCTATTCGATCGCGCACGGCATCGGCATCGGCTTCATCACCTACGCCGGCATCAAGATCCTGGCCGGACGCTGGAGCGACATGAGCATCGCGGTGCCGATCATCGCCGTCGCATTCCTGGTCAAGCTGCTGTTCGTGTGAACAGGTTTTCGCCGCGGCCGGCCTTTGGAGATAAAAGATCAAAAGGCCGGCCGCGAATGAAAGATTCTTGATGACTGGCGAAATGGCCTCGGCTATTCTCTGGCCACAAAAAAGGGGCCGCAAGGCGAGAACCTCGCAGCCCAAGTCTAGGGAGGAAACGCCATCTGGCGTAAACAAGTGGTTCCTAAGCAGAACCACCCAACTGACGTAGATGGTGATTGTTGCAACGCAATATGGCAAGACCCTTCACTGGGGGTCTTGCATTTTTTTTGCCTAGGTTCTTGGCAACGGGGATAAATATTCGCCCTAATACTGGGCAATGGCCCAAATAATCCCCGTTTCAATTTATGGGCGAACGGAAGTAGCTCCCCAGGTCCAAAGGGTCGTAGACCTGCAGATACCAGAACAGGGCGAAGACCGCCGAAGCGACGATGGTGGTCAGCAGGAACTTGAACCCCAGCCGGGGATTGACCGGGGCGCTTTCCGCATGGCCCTGTTCGACCTTGCCGCCCTCCTCATGGGCGGTGCGCACGCCAATCGGCAGGATCGCGAACAGCACCACCATCCAGATGATGGTGAAGGCGACGATTCCGGTAACGATGCTCATGCCGATGACGCCACCCGCCGCTCAGACCTGCTCCAGTTCGACCAGGGTGCCCATGAAATCCTTGGGGTGAAGGAACAGCACCGGCTTGCCGTGCGCGCCGATCTTGGGTTCGCCATCGCCAAGCACGCGCGCACCCTGCGCCTTGAGCCGGTCGCGGGCGGCGATGATGTCCTCGACCTCGTAGCAGACATGGTGGATGCCGCCCGATGGATTGTTCTTGAGAAAGTTGGCGATCGGGGATGCCGCGCCAAGTGGATGAAGCAGTTCGACCTTGGTGTTGCCGAGATCGACGAACACCACGGTGACGCCGTGATCGGGTTCGGGCTGCGGTTGGGACACCCGTGCCCCCAGCACGTCCCGGTAGGTTTCCGTTGCCTTCTCCAGATCCGGGACGGCGATGGCGACATGGTTGAGACGACCGATCATGCTGCGGATTCCTCCTCTTCAGCTTCACGCGGCGCGCCCGGATCGACGCGCAGCAGGTGCACCTCCGTCACCGGCCGGCGGCCGGTCGCCGCCTTGACCAGGCGGCGCAGCGTCGTGCGCGCCGCCTCGCGCAGGCTTTCATCGTCCCGCCGCGCGCGCGGTGGCAATCGCTCGATGGCGGCGCGCACTGCCGCCCGCACCTCGGCGGCGAAAGCACCGTTGGGATCGTGGATCACGCCCTGGAAGGCGACGACGGGTGGCGCCGCCAGCCGGCCATCGCCATCGAGGGCGAGAGAGACCTGCGCCGCTCCGTTATGCATCAGGCGGCGGCGCTCCTGCACCACGCCGCCATCGAGCGGCACGAGATGCGCGCCATCGACGGCAAGTCGCCCGGCGGGGACGCGCTCCACCACCTCTGCCGGACCGGGCGCGAGGCGCAGCATGTCGCCATTTGCCAGCGCCACCGCCTCCGGGACCTGCAGCGCGCGGGCGAGGCGCACATGCTCCATGATGTGCCGGGTCTCGCCATGCACCGGCACGGCGATGCGCGGACGCACCCAGCGATACATTTCCGAAAGTTCGTCGCGGGAGGG
>JAHCJQ010000130.1 GCA_026126215.1 Alphaproteobacteria bacterium | reverse complement strand
CATCAGGACCGGAGCAAGACATGGAATCCGCTTCATCATCGACTCCTCGCTTTCGGCTAGGATAGCATGCGCCCGCCAGCGCGACAGGGGGCAGCACAGCGACCGGAGTGAGGGGCATGGATTATTCGAAAATCGCCTTCCTGGCGGACCGGAACGAGGGAGCGAGCAGCGCACTGGAAGAGCTGAAGGCACGTTACGGCAACGTGGAGCCGGCCGAGGCCGATGCCATCGTGGCGCTGGGCGGCGACGGTTTCATGCTGCGCACCCTGCACCGGCACATGACGCTTGAGAAGCCGATCTATGGCATGAACAAGGGCACTGTCGGCTTTCTCATGAACAATTTCGACCCGGACGGCGTACCCGAGCGCCTGCGCGAGGCGGAGAGCGTGACCCTGCATCCGCTGCGCATGAAGGCGGTGCGGGAGTCCGGAACGGAACAGACCGCGCTCGCCATCAACGAGGTCAGCCTGCTCAGGCAGAGCCGGCAAGCCGCCAAGGTGCGGATCTGGATCGATGGCCGGGTCCGGGTCGAGGAACTGATCTGCGACGGAGTGCTGGTGGCGACGCCTGCCGGTTCGACCGCCTACAACCTCTCTGCCCATGGCTCGATCCTGCCGCTCGGATCGAACGTGCTGGCGCTCACGCCGATCAGCGCCTACCGGCCACGACGCTGGCGCGGCGCGCTGCTGCACCGGGAGGCAGCCGTAAAGTTCGAGATACTCGACCATTACAAGCGGCCGGTCTCGGCGACCGCCGACCTGACGGAGGTACGCGACGTGGTTGAAGTGGAGGTGAATGAGGCGAAGGACATCGCACTCCGCCTGCTCTTCGACAAGGGCCACTCGCTGGAGGAGCGCATCCTGAACGAGCAGTTCGTTCCATAGTGCCTCGCACAGGGTGAGACGATGGCCGGCACCCAGCCAAGGTTCCGATTACTTCTGGGGTAATTGCGCGATCCCGGCGCGTCGGACAGAAAGGGACATGAACCTGACGACGACCATCCGCGACCCGGCAGCCGGAAGTTTCGGACGGCTCCTCAAGGAGGGCCGCCAGTTTCGCGGCTTGAGCCAGCTCGATCTGGCCTTGAACTGCGGCGTGTCGCAGCGCCACCTGAGTTTTCTTGAATCGGGCCGGGCGCGGCCAAGCCGCGGCATGGCGCTCAACCTCGCGTCCGCGCTGGGCCTGCCGCTGCGCCAGCAGAACGCGCTGCTCATCGCCGCGGGCTTCGCGCCGGTCTTTTCCGACCGGCCGCTGGATGCGCCGGGGATGGAACCGGTGGCCACGGCCCTGCGACGCATGCTGGCGCAGCAGGAACCCTATCCCGCCGTGCTGGTGGATCGCGCCTACAATCTGCAGGACGCCAATTCGGCCGCCGGCAGGCTGCTTGCCTTCCTGCTCGACAGCCCACCGGGCGCGGACGGTCAGCCTGTCAATCTGGTCGAGCTGCTGCTTGCACCCGATGGGCTGCGCCGCTCGCTCGCCAATTGGGAAACCGCGATCCTCTGGCTGGTGCGCCGGCTGCGCGCGGAACTGGTCATGGAAGGCGGGCATCGGGGCCTGAGCGAACTGGTCGCGCGCGCGATGGCCAGGCCCGAGATCTCGGCGCTGATGGCAGCCGCGCCGGTGGAGGCGGACCAGGCGCCCGCGCTCAACCTCCGCTTCGAGCGCAAGGGACAGCGGCTGGAAATCTTTTCCATGATCGCAACCATGGGCACGCCGCTCGATGCGACGCTGCAGGACATCCGCATCGAGTTCTTCTTTCCCGCAGACCCGGAGACGGAACGCTGGTTCGCTTCGGGCGCTCACGATCCGGAACGATGAGGAGGCCGCCATGGACCCGCTCGAACTGCTGAACAGCCGCACTCTGCCCTTCGCCAAACTCCTCGGCATCCGCTTCGTCGAGGCGGCGAAGGATCGTGTCGTGGCGGAAATGGCGGTGCGGCCCGATCTCTGTACGCGGCCGGACATCCTGCATGGCGGCGCGGTGATGGCCTTCGCCGACACGCTCGGCGCAGCGGCAACGGTTGTCAACCTGCCGGAAGGCGCCGGAACCACGACCATCGAGAGCAAGACCAACTTCGTCAGCCCGGCGCCGGTCGGAAGCACGGTCAGGGGCGAGGCGACGCCGGTGCATCGTGGACGGCGCACCATGGTCTGGCAGACCCGCATCACCAGCCAGGAAGGCAAGCTCGTCGCGCTCGTCACCCAGACGCAGATGGTTTTGTAGAAGCGCCCTCACCCAACCCTCTCCCGCAGGGAGAGGGGTCGTTGCTTCTCCCTCACCCAGCCCGCTCCCGCAGGGAAAGGGCTCCCTGTTTCTCCCTCACCCAGCCCTCTCCCGCAGGGAAAGGGCTCCCTGTTTCTCCCTCACCCAGCCCGCTCCCGCAGGGAGAGGGGTCGTTGCTTCTCCCTCACCCAGCCCGCTCCCGCAGGGAAAGGGCTCCCTGTTTCTCCCTCACCCAGCCCTCTCCCGCAGGGAGAGGGCTCGTTACTTCTCCCTCACCCAGCCCTCTCCCGCAGGGAAAGGGCGTTCTATTCGTCTCCCTCTCCCACAATGTGGGAGAGGGTCGGGGTGAGGGTCAGAGGTTGGCGTCGTTGAGGTGACAGGCACTGGTGTGCCCCGGCGCGATCTCACGCAAGGCCGGCGCCTCCATCCGGCAGCGTTCCATCGCGTGCGGACAGCGCGGATGAAAATGGCAACCGGCGGGCGGATCGAGCGGCGAGGGAATCTCGCCCTTGACCGGCATGAACTGCCGGCGCCGCGCATCGAGGCGCGGCACTTCCGCCAGCAATGCCTGGGTATAGGGATGGTTCGGCCAGGCGAAGAGCTCTTCGGTGGCGGCGACTTCCACGACGCGGCCAAGATACATGATCACGACGCGATCGCTCAGATGCTCGACCACGCCGAGATCGTGACTGATGAAAAGATAGGTGAGCCCCAACTCTTCCCGCAGTTCCATGAACAGGTTCAGCACCTGGGCCTGGATCGACACGTCGAGTGCCGCCACCGCCTCGTCGCAGACGATGAAATCGGGTTTCACCGCCAGCGCGCGCGCGATGCCGATGCGCTGGCGCTGCCCGCCCGAGAACTGGTGCGGGTAGCGCCGCTTGAAAGCGGGATCGAGGCCGACCCGGGTCAGGATGCCATCGATGAAGGCGGGCAGTTCCGCCTTCGGCACGGTGCCATGCACGCGCGGCGCCTCGCCGACGATCTCCGCCACCCGCAGGCGCGGATTGAGCGAGGCGTATGGGTCCTGGAAAATCATCTGCACGCCGAGCGCATAGTCGCGCCGCGCCGCGCCGGAAAGCTCCGTGACGTCGCGGCCACGATATCTGAGCCGGCCCGAGCTCGGCGCATGGATGCCGGCCACCACCCGGCCGAGCGTCGACTTGCCGCACCCCGACTCGCCGACCAGCCCCACCACCTCGCCTTCGGCGATGGCGAAGGAGACATTGTCGACCGCATGCACCACCTGCTCGCGCTGGCTGCTACCCAGTATGTTGGCGATGCGCCCGGCAAGATCGATCTTGCGCACGAAGCGTTTGCCGATGCCCTCCAGTTCCACGATGGGCGTGTTCACACTCATGCGCCTGCCGTCTCCAGATGCGGATGCACGCAGCGCGCCAGATGGCCGGGCGCAAGTTCGGCCAGCGCCGGCATTTGCGCGCAGGCCTGGTCGGCGCGGGGACAACGGCTGCGGAAGGCGCAGCCCTCGGGCAGGCGGAGAAGCGAGGGCGTCATGCCCGGAATCTGCCGCAGCTTCTGGCCGCGCCGGTTGCGACTCGGTACCGAGCCAAGCAGGCCATTGGTGTAGGGATGCAGCGGCCGGTCCAGCACGTCGTCGACCCGGCCCTGTTCGACGATCTTGCCCGCATACATCACCGAAACGGTATCGGCGAGGCCGGCGACGACGGTGAGATCGTGGGTCACCCAGACCAGCGCCGTGCCGGTCTCCCGGCAGAGCTTCTGCACCTCGTAGAGGATCTGGCCCTGGATCGTCACGTCGAGCGCCGTTGTCGGTTCGTCGGCGATGATCAGGTCGGGGCGGTGCAGCATGGCAATGGCAATGGCGACGCGCTGGCGCATGCCGCCGGAGAACTGGTGCGGATAGGCGAGCAGCCGCTCTTCGGGTGCGGCGATGCCCACCATGGCGAGCGCCGCCGCCGCGCGGTCACGCGCAGCCCGTTCGCTCACCTTCTCATGTGCCAGAATCGCCTCGATCATCTGCGTGTCGACGCGCAGGACCGGGTTGAGCGTCATCATCGGATCCTGGAAGATCATGGCGATGCGCGAGCCGCGCAGCGCCCGCAGCCGCTCCTCGCCGGCATGGGCCAGATCCTCGCCCTTGAAGAGGATGCTGCCGCCGACGATGCGCCCCGGCGGATCGACCAGGCCAAGCACCGAGAAGCCGGTCACCGTCTTGCCCGAACCGCTTTCTCCCACGAGCCCCATGACCTCGCCGGCGCGAACCGTGAAGCTGACGTCGTCGACCGCTTTCAGCACGCCCTCGCGGGTGAAGAAGTGGGTTTGCAGGTTGCGGACCTCGAGGGTTGGCGTTTCGCTCATTTCCGGAGCCTCGGATTGAGCACGTCGCGAAGCTGGTCGCCGACCAGGTTGATGGCGACGATGGCGACCGCCAGCAGCAACCCGGGGAACACGCTGATCCAATAGTAGCCCGACAGCAGGAAGTTGAATCCATTGGCGATCAGCATGCCGAGCGAGGGCTCGGTCACCGGCACGCCGAGGCCCAGGAAGGAAAGGGTCGCTTCCAGCGCGATGGCTTCCGCCACCTGGATGGTGGCGATGACGATGAGTGGCGGCAGGCAGTTCGGCAACAGGTGGCGGAGGACGATGCGCGGCCCGGAAAGATCGAGGCAGCTTGCCGCCTCGATGTATTCCCGCCGCCGCTCGACCAGCGCGGAGCCTCGTGCGGTGCGGGCAAAATAAGCCCATTGCACGATCACCAGCGCGATCAGGACCTTGTCCACGCCCTGGCCCAGCACGGAGAGCAGAATGAGCGCCACCAGGATCGCGGGGAATCCGAGCTGGATATCGACGATGCGCATGATCACCGCTTCCCAGCGACCGCCAAGCCATGCGGCAACCAGGCCGACGATGGTGCCGAGCGCCATGGCGAAGATCGCGCTCAGCGCGCCGACCGAGAGCGAGATGCGAAGGCCATACATCATCGCGCTCAGCATGTCGCGCCCCTGGCCGTCGGTACCGAGCCAATAGGTGATGCGTCCGTCGCCGCTCACCTCGCCCGGGGCGAGGCGGGCATCCATGATGTCGAGCTGGTTGAGATCGTAGGGGTTCTGCGGCGCGATCAGCGGCGCCAGCAGCGCAATCAGCGCCACGAGCGTGAGCAGGGCGAGGCCGAGCAGTGCCAGACGGCTCTCGGCGAACTCTGACCAGAACCGCGCCAGCGGCGTCTCCACCCGCATGGCGGGGGCGCCGGCCGCCGCATCCTGCCCGGTCGCGCTCATCCCTTCTGCTCCCCGAGCCGGACCCGGGGGTCAAGGACGGAATAGAGGATATCGACGACGAGGTTCAGCATGACCAGGATGAACAGGACCACGATCAGGTAGGCAACCACCACCGGACGGTCGAGATTGACGATGGAATCGATCAGCAGCTTGCCCATGCCGGGCCAGGCATAGATCGTCTCCGTCACCACCGCAAAGGCGATCACCGAGCCGATTTCGAGGCCGGTCACGGTAACGATCGGGATCATGATGTTCTTGAGAACGTGCACGCCGATGACGCGCCGTTCCGGCAATCCCTTCGCGCGCGCGAACTTCACGTAGTCCATGTGCAGGACCTCTCGCACACCCGCCCGGGCCAGGCGGATGGTGGTCGCCGCGCGCACCAGCGCCAGCGTCGTCGCCGGAAGAATCAGGTGAACGATGCCGTTGAGCGTGAACAGCGAAGAGTGCAGTCCGAGGAAGCTCCCCACCTCGCCGCGCCCCGAGGCCGGCAGCACGCCAAGCTGCACAGCGAAGATCATGATCAGCATCAGCCCGACCCAGAAGGTCGGCAGGCTGAAGCCGAGGATCGACCCTGCCATGATCGAGCGACCGGCAATCCCGTCCGGCCGCAGGCCGGCATAGATGCCAAGCGGCAGGCCGACAAGGATGGAAACCACGGTCGCGACCAGGGCGAGTTCCACGGTCGCGCCCATGCGCTCGAAGATCAGCCCCATGGCGGGCTGGCCGAAGACGAAGGATTTGCCGAAATTGCCGCGCAGCGCCTCACCGACGAAGAGCGCATACTGCTCCCAGAGCGGCCGGTCGAGACCGAGCGCGCGGGCGATCTGCTCGCGATCCACCTCGGTCGCGTCGGGACTGGCCAGGATGGCGACCGGGTCGCCGATCAGATAGACGCCGACGAAGACCAGCAGCGACATGACGGCAAGCGCCAGCAGCGACTGGAGCAGGCGGCGGATGATGAAGACCAGCATGGCGGACGGGCGGGGGACGGAACGCTGCCGTCCCCCGCGTCTTCAGCCGTTCAGTTCTTGGCGTCCTTCACCACGTTGTGGGCCAGCGTGTACTGGTCGGCGCGAGCCTTGTACTTGAGGCCTTTCTTCGCCGCCCAGGGGGACACCTCGAAATGAATCGGGATCAGGCCGACGTCGCGCATCGCCTCGGCCGCCGCGTCCTGCAGCAGCTTCTCCCGCTTCTTCTCGTCGACGGTCTTCAGCGCCTCCTCGAGCAGCGCGTCGACCTTGGCATTCGAGTAGCGGCCCTTGTTGGTGCCGCCGAAGCCCTTGTCGCGGTTCGGCGTCGCCACCAGGGCGCGCAGCGGATCCGACATCTCGCCAGTGCCCGCGCCCCAGCCCGCCAGATAGGCGCTATACTTGAACTCGTCGCGGTTCTTGAAAAAGACCGTGCGGGTCACCGCCTCGACCTGCGTCTTGACGCCGATGCGCGTCCACATCGCCGCCACCGCCTGCGCCACGTCCGCATCGTTGATGTAGCGGTCGTTCGGCGCGCCGAGCGTCACCGAGAAGCCGTTCGGATAGCCGGCATCGGCGAGCAGCTTGCGCGCGCGCTCCGGGCTGAACTGGATCGGCGGGGTGTCCTTACGGGTGCCGAACATCGGATAGACCAGGAAGTCGGCGGCGGGG